>JABUFB010000007.1 GCA_013314775.1 Armatimonadota bacterium
GCGGAACTGGGCTATCACAGCCTACTTGAACGGTACGAGGCGCTTGCCGCTGCGTGAACCGCCCGGTGCGGACCCGCATGCCGGGTGGTGTGGGAGGCGGGGTCGGCAACGACCCCGCCTACCCGATTTCCCATGCTTCGGTCCCTGGCCGGCAACACTGGAACGCTGGCGCCGCGAGGGTCTTGGGCCGGATGAGGACTGGATGCAGGTCTGCGGGTTCGACGGCGACATGCGCCACCGGCACCCGGTGAACGGGTTCATGTGCCCGGGCATCGAAGCGCGGGTGCTGGAGGACGAGGGCGAGACGGAGATCGTGATCGATCATTTCGGAGTCCGCCAGCGCCGGCGCAAGGACGGCGGCTCCATGCCCGAGTTCCTGGGGTTTCTCGTGGAGACCCGAGAGGACTGGGAGCGCGAGAAGTTCCGTTTCGACCCCTCCGCCGAAGGGCGCCTGCCACCTGCCGACCAGTGGGCAGCATACTGCGCCGCCAACGCCGTACGCACTGAGCCGTGCTACGCGGGCGACCTGCCCATCGGGTTCTTCGGGGGCCCGAGGCAGATCATGGGCTACGAGGGCTTTGCGTATGCTCTCTACGATGATCCGGCGCTGTTGGAAGACATCCTGGACACGATGTGCGATTCGTGGGTGGAGTTCTTCCCACGTGTCCTTCGCGAGGCGCCCGTGGATGTGTTTTTCATCTGGGAGGATATGTGCTTCAAGACGGGCCCGCTCATCAGCCCAGACCAATTCCGGCGCTTCCTGCTCCCGCGCTACAAGCGGTTCACGGCGGCCCTGCGAGATGCGGGTGTGGATATTATCATGGTGGACAGCGACGGGGATGTGCGATTGCTGCTGGACCTGTGGATCGAGGGCGGCGTCACGTGCTTATTCCCGTGGGAGACCCAGATGGGCCTGGATATCACCGAAGTCCGGCGCAGGTATCCTAAGCTGCAGATGATCGGCGGCATTGACAAGAGCAAGCTGGCTCACGGCCGGGACGCCATCGACAGGGAGCTGTCGAAGCTGCCCTTCATGCTGGAGCACGGCCGTTACCTGCCGGCGGTGGATCATTTCGTACCGCCCGATGTCTCGTGGGACAACTACCGTTACTTCTGCGAGCGATTGCGCGAGCTGATTCACCGCTACCCGCCCGGCCCCGTGGATGACTGATGCGACGCGGTCCGTACCAGCGCTCTCGCGTGACGGCCGGAATGGGTCGCCGAGGGACGTGCCCCCCTCGACTCACGGCCTCGCCCTGATCGCCAGCGCGATGTCCCGGCTGAAAGCGGGCGACGTCAGTTCAAATCGACCCTCGCCATGGTCCACAGTGCTCTCCTGGATCGTCTCGCCGCTCACCGGGCTCACCCAGCGCACCGTGTAGCTCCCAGGGGGCGCGTCCAGGCTGAGCTCGGCGCGCAACTCCCGGGCTTCATCCGCCGGGTCGTACAGGTAGACCGCGTACTGCCTGCCCGGGTCCGCCAGTCCCCACCCGCGCGCCTGACCGGCATTGATCTCCGCCCCGAGAGGCTTCATCCGGATGAAATCGAAGCTGCGGATGAAGTCCCCGAGGGCTCTCAGCTGCTTCCGCAGTTCGGGCCCTCCGCCCCCGGGCTGGCTGTCCGGGTACTTGAAGGTTCCGTCCTCATGCCCCACGGTGAAGGAGTAGTCCAGATTGTTGTACAGCCCGCCGCCTGCGAGAATGAACGCCCAGCCCTCCCGGCGGTAGTGCTCATCCGCGGTGCCCTTGAAGCCGGTTTCGTTGTCGCCGATCACGCGGTTGAGGCGGTAATTCATCCCCACCGTCACTGGCGGCCAGGCATAATGGAAGTTGAGGATCGACACCGCCGGGTGAGGGTCAGTCACCTGGGCCTTGCCATTGGCGATGTTCTGGGAAATGAGATGGCGGTTGGGTAGACTGTCCTCGGTCTGCGTGATGACGACCGCAATCCGCCGTTGCCAGTCATCGGGGACACCCCGTGTGTACGGCTCGTTCATGATCTCGAAGAAGATGTTGTCGAATCCATTCAACTCAGTGACGACCTTCCGGGTCATCGCTTCCTGGACTGCCTGCAGGCCGTCGCTCTCCGTGAGGGAGTACGCCTTCTGGCGAGACACCTTACCCACGCCGTTGACATTGTTCGCCGCGTTCATGGGGCTGATGTTCCACTGCCCATCTCCGTAGAAAGGACAGAACAGGTTGATCTCCACCACGATGCCCCGATCAGACGCCTGCTGCACGAAGTCGGTCAGGCGCGCGAAGTAGGCGTCGTCCCACCGCGTGAGGTCGAACTTGTTGCCGCCCCTGGCGTAGCCAGGCGTACTGCTCCGCGCCCAGGGGCAGATCAGCCTCCCGGCAGCCGGGGCAAGGGTGTTGCGGGCGATGCCGAAAGCGCCCTCGGGCTCCATGTATGCACCCACGAAAGTGCGGGTGTGGTTCATCCCGTCGCGCTTCAGCGTCTGCAGGTACTTCACGTAGTCGAAGTCGAGATTGAGCACCGCGCCGTAATGTTCAGCGCTGGTAATGAGCACTTCGGCTTTGCCGCGGAAAAGGAAGTAGTGGGGATTGTCCGGGTGCAGCCGCAATGGGGCTCCGCACGCGCAGAGCGTGAGGAGAATCAGCAGCCCAACACAGAAAGCAGTCATCATGCCGGTCTCCCTTCGGCGTGCCCGAGTTTCACCCGCGGGGCTATCCGACCCGCTTGCGCAGGATGATCTTCGGTGACTCGCGCACGGCATCGAACCGCGCACAGAGGGCGTCGGAGTACGGGCTTTCGGCCGCCGCCTCTCCGTTGATCCTCGCGACCACAAGCCGGTGCTTTGGCTGGAAATCGCGCTCCAGCAGATTCGCGAGCGGCGCCAGGCAATCCTGCATTGCCGGGCTGTCGGGGGGGATAGTGAAACTCAGGTCTGCCCCGTCTCGCTGAATAACAAGCGCTCTCCGGGAGCCCACATACACGATCCAGTTTCCGGGGACACGCCTTGGTAGACCGTGTTTGAGCGGTTCCAGAGCGGTTCCGCAGAGAGAGACGGGATCGCAAGCGTTGATCCACCAGACAGCATGGCGCGGGAGATCCCGCTGGAGCTTTCGCAGGGCGGCAGGGGTAGCGAATTGCGGTCCCGGAATGCCCTCGAAGAAACTGCCGCCCACGATCTCCCCGGAGAGCTCCATCAGCCGCAGGGCCCGAAACACCGCGGGCCAGCGGAACAGCGGCCCCTCATGCACCAGGAGCTCGCGGAAGACGACGCCGTAGCGCTCCAGCAGCAGGCGCGCCCGGTCTTTCGCGCGCTCTTCCTCTTCCAGTAACCCTTCGCCTCTGGGCGGATCGGGCAGGCGGAACCAGCTTCCGGCATACAGCGCGGCGCCGGCGGAACGAGGGCGGCGAGCGAAGCCGCGCCGTCCCCGTCTCGGCTGAGGCTCCGATACGCTCGCCGTCGTGTGCCGGAACCCGCAGGCGATGCCCCGGCGCAGACTGGCCACGGTGTCATTGGTAAGGAAGCCGCTCCACACCGCCGTCCAGAGAACATCAGCCAGGCGCTCGGGCCCAATATCCGTCCGCGTCTCCAGGGCGCGCAATGTATACCGGGCGTCCGGGTCCTGGAAGAGCTCGCGCAGTTCATCAGGCATTCTTCGTGCGGTGTGTGCGCGTGTCAATTCCAGGTCATCTGCGAGACAGAAAGCCACCTTCTGTCGGGCTCCCCCGATCCACAGCAGTTGTCCCTCGTTCATCAACCCGTCCAGCAGAGCCGGGCGGTAGTCCCGGACACGCGCGGGGAGGATGGCCTCCTCCCAGAGCTCGGCTCGAGCCTCAAACCCGCTCAACTGCTCCAGCGTCGCCCAGACCTCATCTGCGCCCTCGCCTGGTGTGCACAGACCCTGGTTGAGGGCCAGGAACAGTGCAAGATCCTCCGCGGGAAGAGGCTCGAAAGCGGGAACTGCCTCGGCCCGGGCCATGCGCAGCAGCGTCTCGAAGTTCGCGCTGTCGCAGATGTCATTGGCGGGGCCATTACGTACCAGCAGTCCGTCGATGACAGCCTCCGAGTCGATGAGGTCCTCGACGCATTCGGCCACCCGCTCCGGGTCCAGGCCCAGGGTTCTGCCGATGAGGTCGGGGTTCACCGGACCGAAGAAGCCCAACCACTCGCCGAGCACGGCCAGCAGTCGTTCGTCATCGGGGCCGGGGTGCTGGGTGATCGCGGGCGCGGGACCATCCCCCGCAATCGGCCGCGCAGCGACACCGGGTCCCCAGATAGGCAGGACGCGGCGCAGATCCTCCACGGCCGCCACGAGTTCCGTCTCGGAGCCGGGCGGTCGCAGCCACACCAGCTTGCCCTTGGCGTCGTTGAGCAGCGCATTCGGGTCCGCGCCCAGGTCTCGCTTCACCGCCGCCAGCAAATCTGCCCACTCGCTCTCCGGGATCAGGACGCGCTCCTTGGCCCAGTCCACGATGTCGCGCGCGGTCTGGGGAGCGTACCCGGGCGCGAGGCGCTTGCGCTTGCTCTCGAACCTCGCCACGAGTTCGGGCGTGATCGTGGGTCGCAGCGAGGGCGAGAAGACTACTTCGCGCAACAGGTCGCTGCGAAGTTGGGATTGGGTGCGTCCCGTGGGGGTGTCATCGGCGTACATGTACTGGTTGGTCTGGCGCCAGCTCAGTACGCCGGCGAAGGGACTCAGGTGCTCGGTGCGAACCTCGGCCCAGGTAGTGACGCCACTCTCCAGCTCCTCAAGCCGTTCCTGCAGCCCCTCCATGTCGAACTCGTCCTGCAGGCAAGTTCGCCAGGCTTCGAGCAGGATCGGGAAATCCTCGTAGTCCAGCACCGCTTCGAGGAGTGCTTTCGCACGCAGGCGCGTAACCCACAGCGGCATACGCTGGTTCATCTTGTGGCGGGTGATGAGCAATGCGCGCCCGGCACATTCCCGGAAGCGCGCTCCAAAGAACCCCGAGCCCTCCACGGACTTGCGGAGCAGTTCGTTCAGCCGCGCGCGGGTTACGAGAGACAGGACCTCGGCGCTGTCCACATCCTCGGTCGTCACGATGTCCACCACGTCATTGGACGGGTACACCTCAGGCCTCACGCCGAACCGTTCCTTCCAAGCCTGCGCGAGGGCCATGGCGAAGGGTCTGTTGATCGTCCCACCCCAGAAGTTGTGGATGCAGATCTGACTGCCCGGCACATTTCCCGGGCCGGCCGCGATGTGTTCGACCACAATCTGGTGGCGGTGCGGCAGAACACCTGCGCAGAAGGTCTTCTGCAGCCGCAGGTAGGACAGCAGATCGTGGGCGGAATCCGCGTCCAGGCAGTGACGCTGCATCAATTCGCGCGCGAACTCCGGGTCGTCCAGGCGGTTCTCGGCACTCTCAAGGAACTCGGCGATCCGGGTGGTGAAGTGGGTGTCGCGGCCCCATTCCTCGCCCCTCCAGAAGGGGGCGTCTTCCGCGGAGCGCCCGGTCGGGGTCACGAACACGTCATTGTGGGTAATGCGCTCGATGCGCCAGGCTTGAGCGGCGAAGGCCATCGCCTGCCCTGGCGCTGCTTCCCACACGAACTCTTCATCCAGTTCCCCGATGAGCGCATTGGTGCGCTGGTCGCGCAGGTGAAGATAGCCGCGATCCGGGATAGTGCCGCCGGAGATGTACAGGTCCTGCAGCGCACCGGGACGGGCCGCAACGGTATTGTCGATGCGGTCCACCGACAGCCTCGCGGTGAGCCCTCGGATGCGAGTCTCCTCATACCGCCCCGACAGCATGTCCAGCACGAGATCGAACTGCCGGCGGGTGATGTTGTGGAAGGGGTAGCTGCGGCGTATCTCGGCGAACAATTCGTCAATGTCCCAGGTCTCCAGGCCGGTCATGGAGATGAGCACCTGGGCCAGCACGTCGAGAGGTCCCTGAACAGGCCGTATGGGCTCGATATCCTGGTCGAGAATACTGCGCGCAAGCACTGCCGCTTCCAGCAGGTCGTGGGAGTGAGTAGGGAAGAGGGTAGCTCGGCTGACTTCGCCCACCTGGTGCCCGGCTCTGCCCACGCGCTGGATTGCCGACGAAATTCTTGGGGGCGATTGCACCAGCACCACTTCGTCCAGGCTGCCGATGTCGATGCCCATTTCCAGCGAACTGGTGGCCACGATGGCCCTGAGTTCACCGGCCTTCAGACGCCGCTCCACTTCGGTGCGAATCTCCCGAGACAGTGAACCGTGGTGGGCGTAGGCCAGGAGTTCCTTCTGCCCGTCGTTCATCTTCCAGGTCATGTTCTCGGCAACGCGCCGGGAGTTGGCGAACACCAGGGTGGAGCGGTTCCGGCGGGCGATCTCGCGACACTCCTGGACTATCGGGGACCACACCGGGTCTTCTTCCACGTGCCCCGCGGCGCCCTTGAGCATCCGCACCCGCACGTCGTATTCCTTTTGCGATCGGCCGCGCAGGATGTGGACCGGACGTGGCTCGTAAGCGCCGCTCTCCAGCAGGCGGTACCCACCGACATATTGGGCGACAAGCTCCAGTGGCCGCACCGTGGCGGACAGGGCGATGCGTTGGAACTCGCCGCTCAGTCGCACAAGACGCTCCACGCCGCTGATGAGATGCACCCCGCGTTTGGAGTCCACGACGCCGTGGATCTCGTCGAGAATCACTGTGCGCAGGGAGCCCAGGATTGAGATGCCGCCGCGGGAACTCAGGAGCAGGTTGAGGCTCTCGGGGGTGGTGATGAGGATCTCCGGCGGGTGCCGGACCATGCGCCGCCGGTCCTCAGTGGGAGTGTCTCCGCTGCGGGTGAGCGCCCGTAGGCGCGGGAACTGCACCCCCTCACGCTTGAACAGACGGCGCAATTCGCCAAGTGGCTCTTCCAGGTTCCGCCGGATGTCATTGTTCAGCGCCTTCAATGGTGAGATGTACAGGACGCTGCACTGGCCCTCGGGGTAGTCGCCCGTGATGAGCTGGTTGAGTGCCCAGAGAAAGGCGGTCAGCGTCTTCCCGCTCCCGGTGGGCGCGGTGACGAGAACGTGCTCTCCAGAGGCAATCAAGGGCCACGCCTCGGTCTGCACATCGGTAGGCGTGCCGATGCGCTCCCGGAACCACCGGGCAATGAGGGGGTGGAACAGCGAGAGGCTTTCCGACGGGTCGTTCATGGTGCGAGCATGCGGGCCTTCACTGGTTACTCGTGGGCGATGAGCAGCCAGCCCTTGCCCGGTTCGAAGGGTATCGCATCCGTTGGTTGGAACTCCGCGGGGCCCTGGAAATGCTGGATGGCGGGAGCGGTCAGCTTCGCTTTCGCCGGGTCGAGGCCCAGCGCCTGCCAGTCAATCTGCAGCCGGACCTTTGGCATGTCCGCCGCTCTGGGCTCCTCCGTGCTCTGGCGGGTGGATGGCGTGCCAACCGAAAGCGTCAGCCTGCCGAACTGTTCCGGATCATGGAATGACCCTCCCACCGGCGCCCAGCAAGACAGAGACTTGCTCGGGGTCTGCTGATCGCGGCAGATGTTGATGCCGATGGTCGTGCCCTCCTCCGGGGCGTTCATCCCCAGCGAGCGCCAGGGGATGCCGGCCTCCGCCTCCCAGCCACCCTCGCCCGCAGATGCCGCGTACTGCCAATCGCCGTCCCAGTCGTCTCCGCCGAGGCCCTTTCCATCGTAGAACGTGCCCGCGCAGTTGCCCACCAGTTGGTAGTAGACCTGCCGGTCCGGGTCGGGCTGGATGAACAGCTCGATGGCGTCATCCTCCCACACACTGCCGTCGCGCTGCGTCACTTTGGCCAGCGGCCGGAAACCCTCAGGCAGGCTGCACCGGAAGGCCAGGTACAGGCGCTCGGAATCCCACGCGGCGTATGCTTCCGTCTGCAGCCGTGCGCGCTCGTCCTGATTGAGGATTGTGAACCCGGTCATGCGGGCCGCGCGGTCCCACTCTCCGGGGGAGAGACGCCCGTCCACTACAGGCGCGCTCGCAGCGGCCTGGGCAATGGCTCCCGGCCTCGGGCGCTCGGTGGGCCAGTGCGCCAGGGCGATGAGCGTCTGCCCTGGCTTGCGGTAGACGGTTGCGAGCACATCCGCGCGGTCTGTTCGCACCGGGCAATTGGACGACCAGTACCCGAGCCAGTCGGCGTCCTGGATGCCGAAGTCGTCCCAGAACCGCCACATGTGGGTGCAGGAAGGGTGCAACCTGCCGGTCATGCCATAGATCATGCCGCGATAAGGGTTGCCACCCGTTTGGTATTCGAGCATCTCGCTTGTCAGCCCGAAGGGGATGCCGCTGATCTCCACAAACCAGTAGTCCGGCGCGCGATTGTAGTCGTACATCTCTCCGAACCACAGGTTGCTGATGTAAGGGAAGTGCTCCATGTAGGAGTTTGCCGGGCTGGTGTGGCGGTCCATGAAATCATAGTTGTTGCCGCTGTGGAAGTTGATGCGGTAGTCGGGATTGGTGGCGTGCATCACCTTCGCAATGCGTTTCATAATTTCACGGTCGTAACCGATCCCGTCGAGGTACAGTCCGTCGATGCCCGTCTCCTGCATGAGCCAGCGCATGCCCTCGACGTAATAGTTGTGCCACCGGGACAGGCCCTGGGTGGCGATTGCGGCGTCGTGCTGGCCGTCCCAAAGGGGCTGCCGCCACCCGGGCACGTAGCCTGCGACCAGGTGCTCCTGAAGCCACGGATAGCCGCCTCCAGGAGTGCCGAACATGGTCTTCTCCACCGAGTAGATGAAAGCGGAGCGCGTCTGGAAGACCTCGTCGCCAAGGCTGCGCAGGGGCCACATTTCGGCCACGTAGTTGCTCAGTTCGCGCACCGTATAGTAGAGATTTACGCCGTTCTTTGCGCCTTCGATGATCCGGGATGAGAAGACGACCTGCTGTCCCGTGTCACTCGGCGACAGTTCAACCACTCCCTTGAACTGGCCGGGCTCATTGCCGGCGCTCACCTGCGGGCGTGTGGAGGCAGTGTCTGTGTTCTCGAAGGTGTCCAGCAGCAATGTATGCTCATCGGCGGCAAACTGCACCATCTGGCCTTCGGAGTATGGCGCGTCACTCACCTTGATGGCGTCCACGGCGAAGCCCGAACCCCGGAGGCGCAGAACCGCGCCGTCGAGGGGCGTCTGGAGCGTGCCCCTGTATGGCGCCGAACCTTTGAGCTTCCCATCCACGAACACGGCCAGCGTATCGCCCCAGGAAAGGGTCAGTGTATGCTGCTGGCCCTGCTCCCAGTCTGGCGAGTGGGTCCCGAAGAGCACCGGGTATCGGTTGAGCTCCGGCGCTCCCTGGCGGATGTAGGCCCGCATCCCGCGGTCATCCACGTTCCAGTAGAAGCCCACCTGGTCCTGGTTGGGCCAGTCAAGGCCGAACAGGCTCTGATTGAACCGGGCTTGTCGGGGCTCGCCCGAATGCGGGTCGAAGTTCAATGTGACCCGCAAGTGCAGGGACCCGCGGTCAGGATTGATGTTCCCCGGTGCGGGGTAGGTCAGGGAGCCTTCGTCGGTTCGTTTGACCGTGCTCTTCACTCGGTCAACCGTGTCCTTTAGACGCTGCCACTCGATGAACGGGTAGTTGATATACGGATTCTCGCGGGTGGCATGGTGAATGTGCAGGATGTTGCCGTCGCCGTTCACATCACCATAGCGCCAGTTCCAGTGCCGCTTGTCCAGGGGCTTGAAAGGTGTGATGAGCAGGCGGAAACGGAACTCAAGCTCGTCGCCGGATGCCAAAGTGCGCGCCCCGGTGTAAGCGCGCACCATCACGGTGTCGCCCTCTTCAGTAATATCGCACCCGCCCTTGCCGCCGTTGCTCCAAGATTCAGGCAAGCCGCTGTCCACAAGACTGATAACATCCCAGACATCCCGCGGGCCCTGCAGGTACAGCTGGACTCCCCCGTCGGCATCCCCGAGCCAGACCTGATTGTCCGCACGCTCGATGTCCCACTTCCAGCGGTGCGACTGCGGCCTGTACCCGCCGCGTCGCCCGAAGCCCATCATGTACCGGGCGACCTCGCGCTTCAGCGGGATCTCCAGGCGCACATCGGACAGGTCGATCTCCCGCTCTGCCTTCATCCGCACCCGGTACTGAATGCAGCCGTCGGCCTCCATCGCACAATCGACGGTTGTGGCGGTCTGCGGGGAAAGGACTCGGGTCACTCGCCGAACCATCCCCGGAGCCTTGCTCACGGTCCGGCTTTCCGATTTGCCGCCCGAGGCTGTTCCACCCGGGCTGTCGGCGACGAGACGGACGGGTGCGGCGAGGATGTCGCGCCCCTTGCTGATAATGCTTTCGGGCAGCCCGCTTGGCCCGAACCGGACTTCGCGCTGCAAGCAGCGGATGGTGTCGCCTTCAACCTCCAGCGGAGTGTACGGGGGGATCACTTCCTCATCCAGGCCAAGGCGGGAGTTGAGCCATTTGAGCCGCGACATCCGCCACAGCTCGTTCACGCCACCGTCCGCGAGCACCGGGCCGGCAACGTCAATCTGCACAGCGACATCGCAGGGCGGAGCGCCCTCGGGACGGATCGTGAAGGTGCCACGGTAGCTGCCGTCTGCGTCCTGCGGGATCTGGACGCCGAACCACAATGCACGCACTTGACCCTGGGCGACGGAGAAGTCCCGGCGCATCGGACGGCCCAGCCAATCGCGTCCGGACAGGTTGAAACACGTGATCTGGCTTCGGGAGATACGCTTGCCATCGGCGGTAGATAGAACCGGGAGCTCCACATCCAGGCCGGGAACTGCCTGTCGCGCCGCCCAGACACCCACCTGGAAGACGTAGTACTCGCCCGGCTGGGCAGTGCCCTGGAATGAAGTGGAAGGACCGCTCTCCGCCCACTTCAGCGGGATGTCTTCGAACATCCGGATGGGGTACTTCCGGTCTTCCGGGAAGAGCAGGTAGCGCTCGTTCGGGTGGGCCGCGAGCACCGCCTCGGTCTCGGCGCGAGTGGCAATGACCTCCATCGGGTCCATTCGGTGGAACTCGCCTCGCGCCTCAATGCGCAGGACCTCGGCACGGGGAAGCGACCGCCAGTCGCCTTTCTCCAGCGCCTGAGGCGACAGCCCGTTACGGGCAATCCAGTCGGCTTCGGCCGTCTCTTCCGGCTCGAAGTACGTGCCGGGGTCGTCGAAGTTCCCGGTACCCGGGTTGTACGGAAGGTAGTACACCGCGTATTCCCCGGGGACCGTTGCCGGCTGGAAAATCAGATCGCCGGACTCGCGCTCGACCCGGACGCAGACGCGGTTCAGCACGCGTTGGCCGGTTGTCAGGTCCACGATGCGGATGTCCTTACGCTCGGGGTTCTGGTCCCGTCGCCGCCACTGGATCTGGGCGCGGACAGCGTCGGCCTTCTCGTTCACCCGCAGGACCGCGCGGTGGTTGCCCTGTCCGCGCTCTTCCCACTGGCCCACACCGTAGGGCAGGCCAGCGGCGAGAGCGGCGCCGGCAAGGCCCGCAGCAAACAACACGCAGGCGAGAGCACCCCTGATGGTGAAGGTGAGCCCGGCGTTTTCCATGGCAGGCACCTCGTAACCGTCCGGGTTGTCGACGCGTCGCGTCCGGCGTCAGGCGCTACACTTCTACCGCCGTGGAGACCGAGTGCTCCAATACTTCATCAGCGGTGACTTCGCGGCCCAGCTTCTGTGACAGGTAGATCCCCTGGCTGATGAGCATCACGTTCAGCCCGATCCCGGCCGTGTCAATGAGCTCCACGGTGCCCTGGAGAGCGGCGACCCAGTGGTGCTGAGAGCTGTCGTAAGCACTGTAGTTCTCGGTCCAGCGATGCCAGCGGAAGTCGGTGCCGTCGATATCCACCGATGCGCTGTACTCCACGTCTCCGACGGTGGAGAAGAGGGTCAGGGGGCTGAGTTTCAGGCCGCCCTTCGCGCCCAGGATCTTGCTGGACTCCGAGTTGTCGTAATGCACCGCCCAGCTTTCCTCGATGGACAGAGAGATGCCTCCGGCGAGGCGCACGAACCCCAGGCCCATCTCCTCCACGTCATAGCCCGCTTCCTTCGCCTTGTGTTCGTACATGGGCACTTCCTGGTGGGTCGCTCCGCTTATGGTCTCCACCCGGGGATTGCCCAGCAGGTCGAGCACCTGGGCTATGTGGTAGACGCCCATGTCATACAGCGCCCCGCCGCCCGCCTGGGCTTTCTGCACGAAAGGCGCGGTGCCGTAGCCATCCACGAAAGGCCGGCCACGCCTGCGGAACCCGAAGGATCGCGCGTAATACAGCCTCCCGAGTGCGCCGTCGCAGATGAGTCTGCGGGCGGTCTTGTGTTCCTTGCTGTACAGCGTGGAAAGCTGGATGTGCAGCTTCTTGCCGGTGGTCTTGGCGGTGTCGTACATGTTCTTCGCGTCCACATACGCGCCCGCCATGGGCTTCTCGCAGTACACGTGCTTCCCCGCTTCCAACGCGGCGATGGTCACCGGGCTGTGCAGGTTGTTGTGCAGGCAGACATCCACCGCGTCGATCTCGTCCAGCGCCAGCAGATCACGGAAGTTCGTGAATACCTGGGGGATCCCGTGCTCGGCCGCGACCTTCTTCGCCTCGGCCTCGTTCACGTCCGCAACCGCGACGATCTTAGCGCCCGGAACCTTTGCGTAGCCGTTGATGTGGCTCTTGCCGATCATACCCACGCCGATGATGCCAATTCGAATGTCCTCAGCCATTGAACTGCCCCTCTTCTGTTGGTAATGAGTCACACGCTCATGACAGTGTCTGCAAGTTTGTTTCCACTGGCGTTGGGGATGACCTGCCTCCAGTTGAAGCCGGCAGGTCAAAGTTCGGAAGGACTCTGCGGATACCCCGTCCAATAGTTCTCCTGGAAGTGCCTCTTGGTCTGCGCCTGACAGCTTTGCCCCCGCTTCCTCGCGGAGGTTCGCTGATTCCCGGAGTTATCTTGAGGAGGCCACAAGGTTGCGCACGAGCCTTTCGCGCCGAGTGTCGCGCCTGCCGATTCTGCTCAGTTGCGGCCTGCCCGCGGCTCTGATCCTGGTCGCGATCGCCCCCGTCTTCGCGCAGTCGCCCCACCTGCGCGTGCAGAACGTGGTCAGGCAGTTTGTGGAGACCACGGGATACGAAGTGATCGGTCTGGGCTCGTGGATCGACGGCAGTTCGTACAATCCCGCCACGTCGGACCACGACCTGCGTCTTGTTCTGCCCAAAGGCGCGGGGGCTCCCGACCGGAAGTGGCTGGAAGCGCGCCAGAAGCTGACGGAGCTGATCAAGGCGGAGTTCGGCGATGACGCTGCCTCTGTCCTGTCGCGCACGAATCTGTACCCGCCCAGCCAACTCATGGGCGCGGTGGACGATATCGATGACGCCGCCTGGGTGTTCACCAGGAACGGTGCGGTCCCTAACCTCGGACATACCGGGCCGATCACCCGGAATACGCCTATCAAGGAACTGTCCGAGGGCCTCTATGGTGAGGGCTCTCGAGCCTTCACCCAATACTATGAGAAGGCCAAGGGCCGTCTCTTCTACAAGGCCCCCAACGGCCGTTGCATCACGGGCATGACAGACCTCACTCATATGTCCGAGGGCGTGCGCACCTTCACCACCGCAGGCACCGCTGACACCGCGCTGCAGTGGGTGGAGCACGCCATCGAGGAGTGCGCACACGGACGCGGCGACAAGGTGGCCAAGTACCTGGAGCGCATCGAGCGGGATCTGCTCAAGTCGCGAGACCTGGCTCGACTGCCTACCAGCAACGCTCTCCGCGAGCAACTCAAATCCGTGCGCGAACTCCTCAAGGCCAATCCTGCCCGCCTGGCCGACCTGGGAGACGATGTTGCCCGTCTACTCTCACAGGCTGCCACGGAGGCCTCGATCCTGAAGAGCTATGCCAAGGCCGGACCGATGGGGCGAATGTATCAGCGGATCATGCTAGATGGTGTCGAGGCCGGCAACGAACTGGGGCGCCTATTGAGGACTGCCCAGTCCAAGGTCAGCGGCGCGGTCAGCATGGACCAGCTGGTAACCGCGTTCACCGTGTACATGGCGGTCAAAGGTACGGCGCAGGCCGCAGGTGAGGGAGGAGTGGGCGAGGCGATCAGGGCTGCCGGGCCGCTCGCGGTGAGCCTGGCGTCGCTCCCGGTCTCGCTGCTCATGGACATGACGAATGCGATTATGAAGGAAGCTGAGGCCGCCGGGTACGAGATGGCGGCCGCATCCCAGGAACCCTGGGACCTCATGGCCGGGGTATACACGGCACTTGGCCGCGACAGTGACGAAGACGATCCCCGGCGCCGCTTCACCCTCGATGATCTGGTGCGGGGCTGGCACGTTGAGGCCCGCCTTTCCTCGTTGGTGTTCGGGCAGTGCCTGCGGGCCAGCCGACGGAATATGGGCGGTGTGACGGAAAACGTGGACATGTCCGTCGCAAACGCCATGTACGGCAGATGCTGGCCGGTAATCCGCGATGCCTGGCGCTGGCAGCGGGACATGCTGGTCAGCGAATACGTCGAACTGGCCGCCGATGCCCTGCACACGCCCATGCTCCTGAGCTACGAGCCCTGCCCTGCCAAGTATGAGGGCCGCCCGGTGCAGGTCACCGTCAAAGCCCGCAGCCGCGACAGGAAACTGGGTGCGAAGCTCACACGCATGGAGGAAATCCTCAAGATTCTCTGCGGGAAGCGAGCGGTGCTGGCGGAGGACTGGATCTGGCAGCCCGAGGGCGTCATGGAGGACATGACCACCACGGACATACAGCGCCGGTACACCTTCGACAAGCCGGGCGTGCACCCGGTGGTGCTCACCGTGCGCTTCGAAGCAGTAAGTCCCGACATCCAGCCGCCGGAGCCCCACCGGGTGCTTCTGCGGCGGGAGCTCAAAGCGGTAGTGGATGTGCTGGTGGACGGTGATCTTGAACAGCCTGCTGTTCGCGGCTATGTCGCCGACGCCCGGCCGGGCTGGGTCCGCGTGACCTCCGATTCGCCGCCGCCCAATGCCAACTGGGCCCAGCGTCTGCGCAGTTACCTGAACACCCCGGTTCGGGACCACCTGGGCAATGAGCATCGGCCATACGCACTGGAACTCGTGCGCGAGGGCGAAGCCAGGTCTGGAAGCGGACGCTACAACACGAAGACATACGCTTTCGTGTGCGTCAGCCCGCAGGAATGGCAGGTGCAGATGGGCTTCGGCCCGCAAGACAGCCGACCCATGGATCTCGCAAAGACCCAGGGGAACCGGCTGGCGCAGGTGCTCGTGGCGCAGCTGGACCTGTTCGGCAAGATCACGACCAACCCGGGTTCGAGCCTGTCTCCACCTGACACGGTCGAAATGGTCGAGCCCAACAAGATCGCCCCCTACCTGCGCACCATGCGAGTCCAGTACACCTCAACGGCCGGGGAGTACTGGCTAAACGCGACTGCTTTCGTCGGCGTCGAAGTCAACCCGAGGGATGCCGCGAAGTACGATGTCGAGACCCTCGAAGCCACGACTCGAGCTGCATACGAGCAGGCCGTGCGGGAAATGGAAGCCATCTTCTCAACCGCGCGCTATGTGAGGGAGTGAGACAGATGAAGCGCTTCGGCCCCCCCATGCTCTCTCTGCTCGCCGGCATTCTCTGCGTACTCGTCACGGCCCAGGACGTCTCGCCAATGGCGGGGAACTGGGAGAGCGCGGGCTACTATGTCACCCTTCAGGTGGACGGCAGCGCAGTCACCGGCACCTTCCGCAGATATGTGGGCAATGAGGTCATCCGCGGCACGATCACGGGGACGGTGGATGCGTCGGGACGGTCCTTCGAGGCCACTTTCAGCCAGAAGATCGACGGGGAGACGGAGACCTTCACCGCGAACCTCACACTGGCGCGCCACGGGAAAGCACTCAACGGTTTCCAGTGGGGACTGGGCGACCAGCAGATGCCGTCTGTGTTCGCGCTTTGGCGGACCGAGAGCACGAAGCGGGGGGTGTTTTTCGACGAGGACACCGTGGATGAGGGCAAGGACCCGCCTGTCCCTCCCCCAACGAACGACCCCAGACTGCCCGTTGATGAGGAAGAGCCGCTCAAGATCCAGCCTCGCCCTGAGCCGACCACCGCGGCAACCGCACTCGAGCCCCGGGCGGAACTGGTCTGGGACCAGGCCGTGACACTCTTCGACAACAGCAATACGGTGGGCGTGCAGAACGGACCCTCTCAGCCCACTGTGTTCTCACTGGATCGCCCGCACGGGATCGCCCTGGTGCGGACCTATCATTGGAACAGCGGCAAAGGCGCCACTCCGGGGACCCTCGCCCTGCGTGGTGCCGACGGAGCGGTGTACGGCCCCTGGCAGGCGAGGGGAGCAGGCGACCAGCAGCGGAGCAACATCATGTGGGTGGTGGAACCGAAGATCGTGGTCCCGGCGGGGCAGTACACTGTCGTGGATTCCGACCCATCCACCTGGGGCGCGAACAGCGCGTCCGGCGGCCGTGGGTTTGCGTGGGTCAACGGTGTCCCCGCCGATGATTTCGCGGGGGAGGCGATGCTGCTGTTCACCAACAGTAATTCGGATGGCCTGCGGGGCATTGCAACACAGCCCACACGGTTCACGCTGGACACCCCCCACCGGGTTACCATGCTGCGCACCTACCACCACAACGGGGGCAAAGGTGCTACGCCGGGCACCCTCACGCTGGTCAGCGACGCAGGGGTTGCATACGGTCCCTGGGATGCCGCGGGAGTGGGGGACAAGGCCGGGCGCCAAAACCTCTTCTGGCAGGTGGAGCCGCACATCGACCTTCCCGCGGGGAACTACACAATACTGGACTCCGACCCGTCGACCTGGGGAGCCAATGACGGGTCGGGCAAAGCCGGGTTCGCATGGGTCTGGGGATGGGCCTTGTGACGGCGCTCAGGTGCCGACCTGGGCGTCGCCCAGGAAGTCGTGGCTGATGCGGTTCTGGATAGCCCCGATCTGTGCGAAGGCCTGGTTCAGCAGAGTCATATCAAGCTGGCTGATGCGGCGGTAGCTGATGAGATTGTCCAGCGGCTGCCCGGCATCGTGGTCGGCGGCCTGCTGTTTCAAGCGCAGTCGAGTGAGTTGTTCCCAGGCGGTTGCCGTCTCGTCTCGGCTGGCTTCGGTCAGGACCCCTGCCTGTTGCAGCGCGTCCAGCCGGTCCAGGGTGTGGGTCTTGTCGAGGCGGTGTCGCAAGGCATAGAGCCGGGCGAAGCTCACGAGGGGAATGAGCGCGTCCTTGAGATTGATCTGCCCGGCCTGATCCACCCCGCCGCCGGAGAGAATTCGGCCGAAAATCCTCATGGGCGGCTTGTACTGCAGGGCGTTCTGGGCAAGGTGCATGAGGAACGCGGGGTTCGTCGACAGCTCCTCATACACGTGAGCGCGCAGTTCAGCCGCCAGTTCGGAAGCTCCGGACACAGGGCGCAGATCGAAGAAGATGCTGAACTCCAGGGCCTGCTGGGCTTCTCCGCCGCGGATCCACTCGCTGAAATACCCCTTCCAGACGTCCAGCGGCTTGCACCAGCGGGGGTTCTGGGCCATCACTTCGCCCTTGCAGTACGGATACCCGGCGCGATCCAGCCAGCCGCAGACGAGACTGCCCATCTGCTGGAAGTACTCCGCAACCGCCGGGTCATCTCCGGCCTCGGCAGCATAGATGATGGCGTTATCCTGGTCGCTGGACAGCACCTGTTCCTGGCGTCCCTGGCTGCCCAGGGCCAGGAAAACGTAGGGCGCCGGCGGCGGCCCGAGCCGGTCGCATGCGAAGGCGATGAAACGTTCGCAGGCGGCGTCACACACAGAGGTGAGCATTCGGGTGACCCGGTCCGGGTGCGCGCCGCTCTCCAGGAGTGACCGGGCGAACCCGGGAGCGCGCCTGCATGCGGTCACGACCTCCTCCACCCGGCTCGCCCGCGATACCTCCGCCGCCAAAACCAGCGGTCCGTAGCTCGGGTACTGGAGGAGCTCTTGCCCGCGCACGACACCGGTGGCTCGCCCGCTGTCATCAACGACTACGAGATGGTGCACGCCGGCTCGGTCGATGAGCGCCAGGGCCTCGCAAATCTCCGCGTTCGCAAGCACCGTGATCAGGGGAGAGCTCATGAACCGGTAGACAGGTGCGTCCAGGTCGGCTCCAGCGGCCACAACTCGCTCGCGCAGATCGCGGTCGGTGAAGATGCCCATGACTTCACCGGACTGCGCCCGAACCAGCACTGCACCGGTGTCAGCGGAAGACATCATGTAGGCAACGGTGCGAACCGGGGTATCCAGGTCGCAGAAGACCGCGCCGTGTTCCGCCTGCCCCACTGGTTCGTGCAGGAAGAGCATAGAGCCCTGCAGCCGGTTGATCAGGTGTTCTCTCTCCGCTTCCCGGCGGGCCTCGACGGTGACGTCCTCAATGACGGCGTCCACGTACTTGCCCTGCCCGCGGTGGCCCTTTACGAGCACCGCGCGCAGGCTCAGGACGCGCCCGGTCAGGTCACTCCCAGACAGGTGCAGCTGAATCTCACCCTTGCCGTCTCGCAACAATCCCGCCAGGAACTGCCCGTAGGCCGTCGCGTCCGGGAACAGGTCGGACAGGGCGTAGCCCTGAGTCTGGGAGCTCTCGGCATACCCCAGCAGCCTTCGAGCCGAGGCGCTCGCGCTGATGACCGTGCCCTTGCTCGTCGCGAGAGCCCGCAGCAGTCCCGCCGGCAGGGCTTCGGAGACCGCGCCGTGTTGCCGGTCGCCGGCAGGTCCTGGATCAGTGCCCTCCGGCAGTAGCACTCCAACGGGCTTCGCAAGGAGAATGAGGCCGCCGCGCGCGGCGAAGGGAATCCGGCTGAGGCCCAGGGCGCAATCGACAAGCGATCCATCACGGCGCTGGAGGGTCCCGTCGAAGCCCTCCGGCGATTCGCGCCCTTCGAGGAGATCCCCGATGCGCTGCCATGCCTGTTCATTCTCACGAATGCGCGGCAGGACGTCCTCCAGGTCCAGCAGTTCAAGCTCCGCAGCCGTGCATCCTATCAGGTCGAGCAGCATGGGGTTGGCGTATCGGCATCGACCTGACAGCACCAGGAGCGTTCCCTCGGTAGTGGCCTCCACCAGGGACTGGTAGCGCCGGGTGGATTCCCGCAGACTCTCTTCGGCGTCCCGACGCTCGCGCTCGATGCGCAGGCTTTGTCTGAGCACATACAAGAGCAGGAAGGCGACCATTGCGGAGATACCCAGAGAAGTGAGCAGGAGGCTGCGCTCTACCCGCGCAATCTCCCGGCTCACATCCTCCGTGTACAGGCCGGTCCCGATGATCCAGCCCCAGGGCTGGAAACCCCGGACGTAGGACTCCTTTGGCTCCAGGCGAGTGGGGTCGTCCTTCCACTGCCAGACATAGTCCACGTACCCCTCCTGTCGCTGGCGGACGACCTCTGCGAACTCCTTGAAGATGCGATTTCCCCGGGCGTCTCTGAAGTCCGACACATCAGCGCCGTTCAGGTCTTTGCGGTACGGGTGCATGATCATGCGCGGGTGCATGTCTTGCAGCCAGAAGTAATCCTTTCCTTCAGGACCATACCGCAGTTTCTCGATGCGGGAGATCGCCATTTCCTGGGCTTGCTTGTGGGTGAGACGCCCGGCCTGCACTTCCTGCTCGTATCCGGCGAGAATACTCCACGCGGAGTTGGTCAGCTCACGGATCATTTCGCGCTTGCGGTCCATCAAGGATCTCTCAAAGGCCGGCAGGAAGACGGCGTTCAGGGCCACCGCGAACAGCGTAATTGCAAGAAGGGTGGGGACCACAACGTGGAAGAAAATGTGACGACGCCTCAGACCAACATGCCCGGGCGCGGCCGGTTGTTCGTGCGTCAGGGAGCTCACGCTGCATACAGCATCACGGAATGCTTTCCAGGCTCCGGTAGGCATATCCACGCCAAACGACCTGCCGCCTCCGGTCCTGGCCTCGTGCGCATCGCTCCCGCCGCTGACCAGCAGCCCCATTTCGGTCGCAATCGCTGCAAGCTCTTCCCGCAGAGCTTCGGGATAGGGACCGTAATAGGCCTCAATGCCGTCGAGCCCCCACTCCTTCAGGCGCTCCAGGACTTCACGGAGGTGTTGGACATCGGGGATCGTGGTGAGCGGGTGCGCCAGGAATGCCTTGCCCCCGGCCCGGTGGACGAGGGCGATGGCGTCTTCCGTGGAGATCCTCCCGCCGGGGGCGGCCGTATCTGCGGATACGGCCGCCTCTCCTGCCCGGGGAGCCGCGCCTCTGCCGCGAATCGACCCCTCGACACTGCCGGCCGCGGGCGCCTGGAACTGGCGCAGGGAAGCGAGGGTGGCGCGCAGTTCGGGGTGGTCCGGGTCAAACCCGTATGCGAGGAGGTGGGTCTCACTGCCGTTCAGGCGCGTGGTGATCTCAACGGCGTTGATGACACCGATGCCTCTGTCGGAGACTGCCTGGCGGAAGGTGTCAAGGCCCTCCAGTGTATCGTGATCCGCGAGAGCCGCGAATTCCACCCGGTGCGCTGCGAGTCGGCGTGCGAGCTCCCGCGGCGCAAGCGTGCCGTCGCTGTAGATCGAGTGACAGTGGAAGTCTACCCGCGTGGTTTCATTCATGCCCCGTAGGTGCATGTTCTTCGGGATCTATCCACATCAGCCTGAAGGCCGGGACGCCTTGAGCCAGGGAACATTTCGGCTTGGGCCGGGCGCAATCCTGCCCGCAGAAAAGTACGGCGGCCTTGCGGGGCCGCCGTACTGAGGCAGATCGCAGGTAGAACAGGATCAGCCGGCCGCGGCCTTGTCACCCTTGGGGTCATGGAGGCGGTGAAAGGACTGCTCCAGATTCGCGCGGGTCTCCTCCGCCGTCCCGGCCCAGGTGGCCCTGGACACGAGGAAGATGGCAAGAAACGCCGCAGGCACACTGATCAGCGCGGGCTGCTCGAAGGCCCACAGTCCCGCGAGTTTGCCAATGACGACAACCGAAGAGATGAGCCCGCCAGTCATGATCCCCGCATACGCGCCCTGCTCAGTCATTCTGCGCCACCAGATTCCGCAGGTCAGAAGCGGGAAAAACGTGCTGGCGGCCACCGCGAAAGCCAGGCCCACCATCCAGGCAACGTTCGCATCGCGGAAGCCGATGCCGACGAAGATCGCCAGCGCACCACAGACGAGCACAGCGATTTTCGCCGCGAGGATCTTCTGACCGTCCGTGGCGTTTGGGCGCAGGATCGTGCCGTAGAAGTCGTGAGCGAAGGCGGAGCTCAGCGCAATCAGCAGTCCAGACACCGTGGAGAGCAGCGCGGCGATTGCGCCCGCCGCGACAAGGGCGACGGCCCATTCACCCGCTTCCTTGCTGGTCACGAGCATCATTGAGTTGGGGTTCGGCTCTCCAGCGTCGTTCAGGAGCACCGCCTCGGGACCAAGCACCATGCGCGCGAAAGCCCCCCACATCGGGGTCGTGATGTAGAAAATCCCAATGAATATCAGCACCCAGACCGTTGACCATCTCGCTTTGGCCGCGTCCGGGTTGGTGTAGAAACGTGCGAGGATGTGCGGCAGACCAGCCGTCCCACAGACCAGCGCGATCAGCAACGAGACGCTGGAGAAGAGATTGAACTTATTGAAAGGCATGAGCCATGCGCGACCGTTGGGAAACTTCTCCTTCTCCTTTTCGGAGAAGGCCGGGTTCCCTCTGACGGTGGTCCCTGCCATGTTGTCAGTCGAGTCTGAAACGATGGCCGTGTCACCGTACGCATGGGTCAACAGTTCCGGATACGGATGCCGCGCGAGCAACACCATGAGCGGGACAACCATCGCAAACAGCATGATCCAGAATTGGATCATCTGGGTGATTGTTACGCCCGTCATTCCGCCGAAGGCCACGTAGAGGGTGATGACACCGCCGAGCAGGACTACACCCAGAGCCCACGGCAGCCCGGTCACCGATTCCATGAGCGTTCCGACGCCCACCATCTGCGCGATGATGTAAACCGCGGAGATGACAACGGTCCAGAAGATTCCAATGCGTCGCAGGCGTACGGAGTTGAAGCGCCCGGCGCAGAAGTCAGGAATCGTGTACTGCCCGAACCGCCGCAGCGGGCTGGCGATGAAGAGGAGCAGCAGAATGTAGCCGGCTGCAAAACCCGTGGCATACCAGACACCGTCGAAACCGTTCGCCCAGACGAACGCTGCAACGCCGAGGAAGGACGCGGCACTCAGGTAGTTGCTCGAAATCGCGGACGCATTGGTGAACACGCCCACGCTGCGACCGGCCACCCAGTAGTCACTCAGGGTCTTGGCCTTGCGAGCGGACATCAGTCCGATGATGATTGTGGCCGCGAGAACGATAATGGTTGCGATCAGGGGAAGACTACTCACTCTCGGCCACCTGCCTCTCCCACTTGTTCGAGTAGACGGTGTACAGTATGGCGATGGTCCAGAACTCCAGGTGCAGAAGGATCCCTACCATCAACCACACCAAGGGGATGCCCATCACCGGTGTGAGCATCGTCTCCGGCATGGCGTGGTTGAGGAACGGGATGACAAACATCGACAACAGGAACAGTACGGCGAGGGCGATACTCATCTGCAACTGGCGCTGCTGCATCTGCTCGTACGTCATGCATCTACCCTCCTGTGGATGGATCTGACAGCAGAAGTCTGTTTCGTCCCCCAGGAGCTACCAGCAAGCCCACTAACTTTTCGACACTCGGTTATCGATTCCTCCTGCTGGTGAGGTTCTTTTTTGGGGAGCTTACGCGGGAGGTCCCGGTGGCCGGCAGAGGAAACCATTTCGGGGCTGGAAGGGTTCTCTATCCGGGACCGTGTGCCCGTCGCCATGTCGCAAGTGACACCGCCTGCATCCATAGAAAGCGTGACTCATGTCTGAGACCCTCGTCGTGGACAGCGAAACCACAGCCTCCGCTCCAGTCGCCTACTGGCGTCTGATCACCGCATCCACACTCTGCATGGTGATGTTCGGCGCGGTGCTGGCCGTCCCGCCCGCATGCCTGGACGCCATCGGCGACGAGTTCGGCGTGGAGTACGAGGCGCGCGGTCTGCTCATCACCATACGCATGGCAGCACTACTGGTGTCGCTCTTGATTGTCGGGTGGCTGGGCGAGGGACCTGCGAAGCGCCATTTCCTCTTCTGGGGACTCCTTGGCATTGCCGCGGCCCAGGGCTGGGGTGCCGAAGCCGGCGCGTACTCCGGCCTGCAGATGGCGATGATCCTGTCGGGGCTGGGCAAAGGGGTGGTGGAGGCGCTGCTGAACCCGCTGGTTGCCCAGCTTCACCCCACGCGCTCGGCCACCGCGCTGAACCTGCTCAATGGGCTCTTTTCCGTGGGGCTTGTGGCCGGAGCCTTGAGTGCAGGAGAACTGCAGGAAGCGGGTTACTCGTGGCGACACGCGTTCTGGCTGTGGTCCTTGGCGCCAGTGGTCTGCGCCTTCCTGTTCATGACCCCGCGCTACCCCGCTCCACAGAACCACGCGGTGACAGGCGTCACTACCGGTGACAATGTGCGGCGCTTCCTGCGCATGCCCCTCTTCTGGGCGCTGGTAGTGGCGATGATCATGGGCGGCGGGTGCGAAGCCGGGCTGACCTCCTGGGCGCCCAATTTCACATCCGACGTGCTCGGGGCATCGGCACGGTTCAGCGCGCTGGCGACGGCGCTTTACGGGATCGCTATGGCGATCGGGCGCTTCGGGAGTGGCGCTCTGGTCATGCGCATGTCCCCGGTGCGGCTGATGATCGTCTCCGCGGCGCTGTGTGGGGCGGCGACCCTGGGCCTGACCTTCGCCCCCAGTCTCACCGTGGTCTACATCCTGTTCAGCCTCGGCGGGCTGTTCGTCGCCTGCTTCTGGCCCACGCTTCTGTCGGTTGCGTCGGATCACATCTCCACCGGGTCAACGTCCCTTTTCTCGCTGCTCGCGGCGGCGGGAGTGGGCGGCTGCGTTCTCTTCCCGTGGGCGATCGGCAGACTCGGCGACGCGCTGGGCCTGCGGTCGGGCGTGCTCGTGCTGCCCGTCTCCATGGCGATTCTCGTCATTGTGCTGGCGATCATCCCGCGGCTCATCCGGGCGTCGGAGAATAGCGAAACCGGGCACTGAGTGAGCCCTCAATGCCCGGTCGTGTCTGGCCGACGGTTTTTGGGGGAGCACTACTGCGGCGGACACGCCCCCCGATCTCGTCGCAGGCAATGGCGGCCGGTTGCCCTACCCCTCGAACACCACCATCGCGTATCCATCCACCTTCGGCACGGTGGTGTGGACATACCCGTTGCGCACCTCGAAGGACAGCGGCGCCCTGTCTGGTGCGAGGTAGACCGAGGCGACCTCGCGCCCGTCCGCTCTCAAGGCGACGGGCACGTCCCGCAGTTCGATGCGCTCTTCAATCATGTCCACACTGTTTCCCCGACGCTCGGGCACGTAACTCATGAGGTGCAGCATGCGTCGCCCCGGCTGTGCGGTGACATTGGCCCGGGCGAAGGAAGGCAGCGACGGCGCCTTTACGAGTGGCTCGGGCATGATCCGTCCCAGCAGGTTGGAGATAAGCTGCTTCACCGGCACCTGGGCGTCGATGATGTAACTTGAGAAGAGGGGGTGGCTCAGATGCACGAGCCGACCCTTCTGGATGATGCAGGCGCGGCCGGTGGGTCTGTCCGGAGGCATGTATACGAACCCGTGCTCGCCGTCCCAGTGCCGATTGTAGTACGGCGCAATGATCTCCCCGAGTGCTTCCGCGCCCGGTAGCGGCTCGATGTTCGTCCCCTTTTGGTACAGGGTGATGGGCATGTCAGGCAGGCCCTCGGCGACTTCGCTTGCGGGCCTGAAGAACGCTGGATCGTACGGATCTTCGCCGATGAACCGCGCGCCCCAGTCGTCAAGCACGAAGTCCTTGCCTTCCGGGTCCAGCCCCGACCATGCGCTGGAGATGATCGCTCCGCCTTTGTCCAGATGCTTGCGTATACGCGCCGCCCATTCGGCGTTGAGCGATATGTGATCGGGTAGCACCAGCAGCTCGTATCTGTCCCACTCGCAGAAGTCGGTGACGATATCGAACTGCCATTTCAACTCGCACAGAAGCCGGGTGGCGCCCTTGATGGCATTGTACTGCTTATCCCAGTACTGGCGCCGCGTGGGGCTCATGAACCTGTAACCCGGGTACGGCGCCTGCCAGACCACCGCCGTGTCCACTTCTGCGGTCGCACCCTCCAGCCACGGTTCGTACTGCTGGAGCCGGTTGTACAGTCGCTTGTACAGGTCGAATACCGGCTGGTTGATATCCCCGCGAGGGTGGAAATGATCTCCGATGGTGGTGCGCATGGCATTAGCCATGCCGTAGACGCAGTCGTATTCCAGGCTCGGTTCGGTGCGGATGCCGCCGAAATCCCCCCAGGACTTGTGGAAGCGGCCACTCATGTTGAGCACGGGCTTGCCCAGTGTGCGCAGATATCTTGCGCCCATGGGAAGGGCCTCGTAACCCCAGCCCCCGGTGGGCAGACACTCAAACTCCAGGTAGGTGCCGATGTCGTCCTGGGCCTCGTAGTCGATGCCGTTGCAGTAGATCAGCAGTTCGGGGTTGATGCTCTTCGCCGCATCCGCAAGTTGCCGGGCCATGCGGTTCATCTTCATGTAGTTGTAGTCGTGAAGCTGCTCTTCATCCTGCCAGTCATAGCCGAGTTCCTTCATCTCGCGAATGCATTCCACGCCTACGCACGGCGGCGTATACATGCAATCGAAGAACAGGCCGGCAATCGGGTAGCCGGACACCACTTCGCGCACCATCTCGATCACGTGCTCCCCGTAGGGCGAGTTGTAACACATGCTGCGGAAAAAGTGGTCCAGGCGGTTGGGCTTGTAGGTGTAGCCTTCCTGGGTGAGCACCAGCCAGTCCCGGTGCAGCAGGCCTTCCTCGTGACTCAGGCCGATGTTGATATACGTGGTCAGCGCGATGTTCCGCTTCTGACAGGCCTTCGCCAGTTCCCCGATCAGGTCGTATTCCAGCGCCGGGTGCCGGATGCCCACCTTGGTGTTGCAATATGCCGTGCCCAGATTGCAGCGAGCGGGGAAGACAATGTAGTCCACCCCGCAATCGGCAAGCTGGCCGGTAATATCGTCGAAGTCGAAGCCCTTGCCCACGTCGGGGTTGGCGGGCATGGTGTGGAAGTCGAAAAAGATGCACCACTTCGGGTTGTGCATGGCGCGAGGCCTCCAAACTTGGCCGGTTCAGGTTGTTCGCTCCCGCGACATGGAGCGTTTGAGCGCTGGTTCCCCAAAGGAAAGCCGGGTTCCTTCGACTTCTGCGCGCCGTGTGCAGGAATGGCTGCGGCACCCGGCGAATTTTCCTCTCCGGACCGCGGTGAGCGGCATCTGTGTGCGCACAACAGGGCTCCATGATGAGACCCGTAAGTCACAGGAGGCAGCACAATGGCCGGCAAGTTCTCGATTCCTAAGTCTGAGTTCCAGCAGCGCTGGGCAACGCTCCAGCAGAAGATGGCGGAGAAAGACCTGGACGTGCTCATCGCCCACGGCGACGAGGCCGACCCGTCCATGGTGCGCTACCTGTCGGACTACTGGCCGCTGTTCGAAACCGGCGGCGTGGCCCTTGGCCGCGAGGGCGACCCGATCCTGCTCATCGGCCCGGAAACTCTCACCTTCGCCCAGGACCGCAGCAAGTGCGACAGGATCATGCAGCTCCTTGAGTACCGCGAATCCGCGGAGCCCGAGTATCCCGGCGTGGTCCTGGACACCTTCTCCGACGTGATCGCGAGAGCCGCGGATGGGAAGGAAGTCAAGCGCATCGGCGTGGCGGGTATGCCGGTCATGCCGGTCACGGTCTATGACGCCCTGAAGAAGGCGGCGGGCAAGGCGAAGATTGTGCGCGCCGACGACCTGATCGTGGAGATGCGCACCATCAAGAGCCCCAATGAGATCAAGTGCATGCGCGAGGCCTTCCGCATCAGCGAGATCGCCACCGAGTATGTGCTGAACAACATGAAGCCCGGCATGACCGAGCAGCAGGTGGTGGGTCTCGCCCAGGCCGCGATGTACGAGAACGGTGCGGAATATGAGGGCCACCCGACCTACGTCCTTTCCGGCAAGAACAGCACCCATGCCATTGGCCGCCCCAGCAACAAGGTCATCAAGGAAGGCGAGCTGATCCAGCTCAACATCGGCGCGCTGGTGAGTGGGTACTCTTCCAGCGTGGGCCGGCCGGTCTGCATCGGTAAGATGCCCGCGAAGATGCGGGACCTTGTGAGCTTCGGCCTGGAGATGCACTACAAGACCGCGGAAATGATGAAGGCCGGCGAGCCCGCCGCGGATGTGGTTATCAAGTTCGAAGAGATCGTCAAGGCCGCGGGGTACGGCGACTACCTGCTCTACGGCCCGTGTCACGCCATCGGCCTGATGGAAGTCGAGCGCCCGTGGATGGAAAGCTCCAGCAAGTATCCGCTGGCGGAGAACATGACCTTCCAGGTGGACACATTCCTGTACATCAAGGGCAAGTTCGGCCTGCGGTGGGAGAATGGCGTTCGCGTGACGAAGACCGGCGTGGAGTGGCTGTCGGAGAAGTACAACCAGGTCTTGGAGTTGTAGCGGAGTCGGGCATTGCGGGATAACGCGTAGGTCGAGCGTCCCGCCCGACGGTCTTTGAGAGACGGCCTTGCCGACCGGGACGGTCGGCCTACGCGCATGATGATGACCACGCCGACCGAGACGGTCCGGCTACGTGACATTCACTGGGAGACACACCATGACCGACATCAGCGTTGTCTTCGGTTTCGATATGGAGACCGACATCGGAAGCTGGGGCATCGAGTACCGCGGGATCACTGAGGGTACGCCCAAGATTCTCGATCTGTACCGCGACAAGGGCATCACCGGCACGTTCTTTTTCACCGGCGAATCCGCGCGGCTGCACCCCGACGTCGTGAAGAGCATCGCCGCCGCGGGGCATGAAGTGGGCTGCCATGCGCTGTACCACGAGACCGTGGGCGACCCCATCTTCGAGATCCCCGGCGTGCGCCCGCTGCTTGTGGAAGAAGTCCCCTTCCGCCTGAAAGTCGCCACGGAATGGGTAGCCGAGGCATTGGGCGAGCAGCCGGTGTCCTTCCGCGCACCGCGACTGTGGGGCAGTACCGCCGTCTGCAATGCTCTGGAAGACCTGGGCTACGTGGCCGACGCCTCGTACCCGCTCTACTTCTACGAGAAGCAGCTTGTCCCGTATCACCCCAGCCGCGAGGACTGGACCCAGACCGGGGATTCGAAGCTCATCGAGATCCCCAACTTCTGCGACATGACCGTGGACAGCACCGACGAGTACCACCGGGATCGCGACCAGTGGCCACTGTTCCGTACAAAGAGCGCCGACGCGCTCATGGTGCATATTGACAATTTCATCGGTTACGTGGCCGAACGCGGGCTGCCGGTGGTGCTCTGCTTCTACTTCCACCCGTGGGAGTTCATGCCCATGCCCACCCGCCTGCACTACGGCGAGGGCGCGGTGGAGCCCGACTACTTCCTGGTGGAGAACTGCGGTGACTACGCGCTGGAGCAGTTCACAATTCTCGTGGACAGACTGCAGGCGCGCGGCGCACGATTCACCACCGCCAAAGCGATCGCGGCGGAGTGGGCGTAGATTGCCCTGAACAGCGAACCAAGGAGACCGATATGAGCGCTGGAGACGGACGCACAACCTGGATATTCCCCGACGGCGACCTGCCGCCGGCCGGTGCGGATGATCTGCCCCTCGAGGGCCATGAGTCCCTGATCGTCCTCAACACGGGCGACGAGGACGCGCATATCGAGATGGACGTGTACTTCTCGGATCGCGAGCCAGAAACGGGCATCAAACTTCTTGCCCCGGCGCGGCGCGTCACCTGTTTCCGCATGGACAAACCCGTGGGTGACCGCGGTTTCCAGGTTCCCTTCGGCCAGTACGCCCTGCGGCTGCGATCTTCAGTGCCGGTGGTGGCACAGATTGGGCGCGCCGACGTGCGCCAGCCGAACCTGGCGTACTACACCACTATGGGCTTCGGAGCGGACTGACCGCAAAACTCTCACCGCCGAACACCTCGCCGGTCTGCCTCCACAGACCGGCGGTTCTGCCTGTTCGCGAGCATCTGAGGAGAGCCTGCCATGAAGATCATCGAGTCCATGCCCTTCGCCGCCGAACTGCTCTCGCCGACCTATGCCGAATCATTCCGCCGGGAGGATGTCGTTGCCGGGCCGGGCGAAGTGACCCTTGACGCCGAATGGGCGCTGAGCCTGTCCGACACCAGCGAGACCACCCAGGTGGCGGCAGACCATTTCGCGCAGTTTGTGGCGCAGTCTGTTGGTGGGGAACTGACTTGCTGTGGGGCTCGCAGGCGCATTCTCCTCGATGTGGACGCTGCGCTGGACAGCAATCCGGAGACCCACCGAATCCGTGTGTCACCGGAGGGCATTGAGGTTACGGGCGCGGGTCCTGCAGGCGTATTGCAGGGCGTATTCCGCCTGGAGAACCTCATGCGCGAGCGCGGCGGGCCGATCCTGCCCGTCTGCGAGGAGACCCGCAAGCCCCTGTTCAAGCACCGCATTCACCGCTCGCCCCTGTCGCCTTTCTACGTGGACGAGTTCACCGGATACGGCGGGGACCCGTTCAATGCCGAATGGATCAGCCCCGGCATGGACTACCCGGGATACAGGGAAGAGGACGCCGGGCCCGAGATCTTCTACCACGACAATATGCTTATGCGTCTTGCGGAACACGGGTTCAACGGCATCTGGATCCGCGGCAGCTTCCGGCACTTCGCCCGAAACAGCGCGATCCCCGAGTTCGGCGCGAACTCCGACGAGATCTTGGGCAAACTCAACGGCGTCTGCAAGCGAGCCGCGCGCTACGGTATCCGGGTTTTCCTGTACCTCAATGAGCCGCTGGGGATGCGAGAGGATGACGAGTTCTTCAAGCTTTATCCCCAGTGTCGTGGCGCGGCGTCCACGTACAAGCCCATGGTGAACCTGTGCACCAGTACGCCGGAGATCAAGACATACCTGAGGGAATCCTCGCGGGATATCTTCACCCGTGTGCCCGACCTCGCCGGATTCGTGATGATCACCGCCTCCGAGTACCCCAGCCACTGCTGGTGCCGAACCGGGATTAACCCCGAGAACCCCCAGGAGCGGTTCGGCGAGGTATCCGGATGCCCCCGGTGCAGTCAGCGGACCCCGCAGGATACGGTGGGCGAACTGGTGCGACTCATCCGTGATGGCGCGAAGTCCGTGAAGCCCGAGGCTGAGATCATCGCGTGGAACTGGAGCTGGGCCATGTGGGAACCGGACCCGCAGGAGGGCGTGCTCGCGGCGCTGCCCGAGGACACCATCGTCATGGGTGACTACGAGCGCGGCGAACCCGCCGAGGCCTGCGGCATCCCGTACACCAACGACGAGTACAACATCAAGGTGGTCGGTCCCAGCCAGAGGTTCCGCGGTGTTGCGGATTTCATGCTGTCGCGCAACCGCCCCCTGTATGCGCGCATCCAGATCGGCACCACCCATGAAAACCCGGATATCCCCTATCTGCCGGTGCCCCACAAGATCGGGCAGAAGTACGTGACGCTGCGCGAGACCGGCGTCTCCGGCCTGATGACCTGCTGGAACTTCGGCAACATGCCGTCCCTGGCCACTGAGGTCGCCGGGCAGTTCAGCTTCGCCCCACAGCCGGACACGGTGGAAGACGGAATCCGCGCCATTGCGGTGCGCAACTTCGGCCCGGATGCGGCGGATGATGTGGTGGCCGCGTGGGCGATTCTCGCAAAGGCCCACGACGATTTCCCGGGAAGCATCCCGGTCATGTATAACGGGCCGATCAGCCGCGGACCGGCCTTCTGGTTCGTCTTCGACCAGGTGAACAAGAAGTTCCCGAATTCCTGGCTGCTGGACAAGGACGTGGAAGGCGATTTGCTCAACTGGTGCTCGCCTTTCACCCCGGAGCAGGTGCTCATGTGTTACCGTTCCGAAGTGGAGAAGGCGCAAGAAGCTCTGCGGCTGTTCGACAGCGCCCTGGCGAAGGCGAAGGGAGAGGACCTGCGGCGGTTGCAGCGCGAAGTCGGGGTAGCGAAGTTTCACCTCCTGCAAACCCAAAGTGCCGCGAACGTACTGGACTTCCTGCTGACCCGCAACGCCTTTTACGCCAGCGAGGATGTCTCGGAGAAGCGGGCATTGCTGGATCGCATGGAAGAGATCTGCCGCGATGAGCTGACTGTTGCGCCGACATCGATCCCCCTCATGGAAGCCGACCCGCGCCTGGGCTGGCATGGCGAAGCATACGGGTACATGATCAGTCCCGATCTGGTGCGCGAGAAGCTGGCGCGGCTCCAGCACATCGTGGACGAGCGCATTCCTCAGGCCCGCGAGGCGCTGTGAGCCCGCGCCTGGCGTACTGAGATGCGCTGCGAGGCACTAGATCCCCGTGTGCCCCTTACGGAAGACCACTTTCACGGCCCCGGAGTTGCCCGCCGGGGTCGTGTCCATGACGTACACGTGGATCGTGGTGCGCTTGCGAACGGTCAGATTACGTTCATGCCAGGGCGCGGTCGCGTACATCGCGGCGACAGGAGCGCAGAATTCCTCCGGCCCTCCGCAACCCACGTCACACCAGTCCACGCAAGCGGGATCAAGGTCCAGCAAGGCTTGGGCCGATGCGCGCTCTTTGTCCAGTTTGGACGTCCCGTAGGCGATGGCGCCCTCGGATGTGTAATGATATTCGCCGGGCTCCAGGACGACTGCCTTCCCTATGGGGCGCAGGTCGCAGGCCAGGCAATTGGCTTTTGCGTCCACCCAAACCCGGGCGAAGGGCTTTGCATCCGGCGAGACCGACATGTAGTCTCCCTCATTGCGGTATGCCGCCACCACCACGCCACCTGCGTTATCCGCACGCACGCGGTCTATGACGAAGGCATGCACTGTAGTGGTTGCTTTCGCGATTACGGTGATCTGGCTGTTGGTCATGTGGCCGTCGGGCTGGAACAGCGCGGCCTGCGACATCGGCGTGTACTTGTCCGCGGTGTTCCGGCTCGACACCCGGTTCGGGTCGAACTTCAGGATCACGTTGACGGGGCGGCGCCTGTGATAGGTATCGCGGGCACCGTAAATGATCCCCCGGCCGTTTTCGATTGCCAGCGTGTTCAGGCCCGGCTGGAGGCGGATCGTCTGGGACACCTTGCGGTAGTCTTCGCTGAGGCAGTTGCGCTCCCCGTGAACCCAGGCCGTCGCAGCCACGTCTCCCCACTCGGCGCAACACGGCGCCAGCGCCGCCAGGAGTAGCATTACTGCGTGCGCCCTGTGCATGGCATCAACCCCCTGCGGACCCGGATATTGCCAATCACCTGTTCGCCGTCCGCATGGTGCCTGCCTGCTCCTGCAGGAGAAGGCCCGCGTGACGCGGAACCCATACCTGTCGGGCAGAGCCCCGGTAACCCTCTCCTGCACGCGGAGGACGCCATGAACAGCCCCTGGCCCTATGAATACCCCGGAGCCTACTGGATCGACGAAGCGGAAGAGCAGGCGGTGCTCGATGTCCTGCGCAATGGGTCCCTGTTCCGCTATTACGGACTAGGCACGCCCAGGTATGTGGATGCGCTCGAAGCCGCCGCACGCGAGTTCTACGGGGTCAAACACGCGCTGGCAGTCAATAGCGGCACCGGAGCGCTGACAGTGTCCCTCGCCGCCCTGGGCATTGGTCCCGGGAGCGAGGTAATCGTGCCCTCCTACCTATGGGTGGCCACAATAGGCGCGGTGGTGCAGGCCAACGCTATTCCGGTCCTGTGCGAGGTGGACGAGTCCCTGACCATGGACCCCGCCGACCTGGAACGCAAAATCACCCCGCACACAGGTCTGATCATCCCGGTCCACATGGCCGGCGCCCCCTGTAACATGCCGGCGATCATGGAGGTCGCGAGCCGCCATCAGGTGCCGGTGCTCGAAGACTGCGCCCAGTGCAATGGCGGCAGCGTAGGCGGCCGCAAGGTCGGCACTTTCGGTGACATGGGCATCTTCAGCCTGCAACTCAACAAGAACATGACCTGTGGCGAGGGCGGGCTGATCATCACCAGTGACGAGAAGCTCTATAACCGTGCATTCTCAGCCCACGACATGGGTGTGGTGCGGATCGAAGGCCGGCTTGCGACGCCCGAACCGTATGCGGTCCTCTGGGGTCAGGGCCGGCGGATGACCGAGCTTGCGGGCGCTGTCGCCTCGGTCCAGATCACCAAGCTGCCTCGCATTGTGGACCATATGCGGGCTTCCAAGCGACGGATCAAGAGCCTGGTCGGCGAGGTCCCCGGCGTGCAATTCAGGACCCTTCACGACGAAGCGGGTGACACGGGGGCCTTCATTATTCTGATCCTTGAGCATCCCGCCCGGGCGCTCAGGGTCGCGGAAGCCCTGCGCACCGCGGGCATGCACAATGTGGGCCTGGTGGCGGATACGGGCCAGCACATTTACTACAATATCCCGCCGCTTGTGGCGAAAGCGGGCCTGTCGGCCGCCGGCAACCCCTGGAGCCTGGAAGCCAACGCCGACCTGCTTCGTGACTACAACCGCGGAGCCTGCCCGAAGAGCGACGACCTCTTCAGTCGATCCGTTATCATCCCGGTGCCGTCTTGCCTGACACCCGAGCAGGAAGACTGGGCTGCCGAGACGATCCGCGCCGCCTTGGAAGGGTAGGGGAGAGCCCAGTGACCTCGCGCGAACGCATCCGGGCCGCGCTTGCAGGCCAGCAGGCGGATCATCCGCCGCTCACCACCTGGTGTTTCGGGCTGCCTGCGCCGGAGCATCTGCGCTGGGAGACCGGCCGGCGCCGGATCGACTACTGGTACTCCATGCGCATGGAGCATCTCCACACCACCACCGTTCCGTGGACGCTGGAGGACGATTTCCGCCGGGTTCTTGCATGGCAGTCGCTGGGAGTAGACGACCTGCTGGACGTGTCGGTGCCCTGGAGCGTCGGCCCAGAGGTGACGTGGGCTGATTCGCGCATCCCGGCGGAGCAGGGCCGGTATCCAGTGATGGTTCGCGAGTACCTGACCCCTTCGGGCAGCCTGCGCCATGCGGTGAAGCAGACGCAGCCGGACCCGCCCGGTTGGCCGGTTCAGCCCGACCATGTGCCGCTGATCGAAGACTTCAACATCCCCCGCGCCGTGGAACACGCGGTCAGCAGTCCGTCAGACGTTCCGGTGATTCAGCACCTCTTCGCGCCGCCGGATGAAGCCGCGCGTGATTGGTTCGCTCATCGCATGGAGGACGTCGGCGCTTTCGCCCGGGCGAAGGGTGTCGCGGTGCAGGCTTGGTCAGCCTTTGGGATGGACGCCGTGGTATGGTTCACCGGCACCGAAGGCGCAATCATGATGGCGCTGGACCAGCCGGAGGCTTTCGGCCAACTGGTGGACATCATCGCGGCGACTGACTACGCGCGCACCGAACTGGCGCTGACCTCGGTGGATGTGGACCTCATCGTGCAGCGGGGATGGTACTCGTCAACCGACTTCTGGTCTCCCGTGCTATTCGACCGTTTCGTCTTCCCGCACTTGTCCGCACTCGCAAACCTCGTGCATCACCACGGCCGCAAGCTGGGCTACGTGATGACCACCGGCGTTGCCAGGCTCGGGCCCCGGCTGGCTGATGCCGGAGTCGATCTGCTGTACTTCGTGGACCCGGTGCAGGACGGCGTGGACCTGAAGTGGGCGCGGGATGAGCTCGCGGAACGTATGACCCTGGTGGGTGGCACGAATGCCCTTAGTCTAGGCAGCGGGGACGCCGCGCGGATTCGCGAAGAGGCTCTGCGCGCCCTGGAGATCCTCGCTCCGACGAACCGCTTCATCCTGCATCCGGTGGACGCGGTCTTCCCGGACACACCTTGGAGCGGGATTGAGGCGCTCATTGATGCCTGGAAGGAGTGGTGGGCGTGAGTCTGCCCAGGCCCGGCTTGCGGGCGCACGTGGCGGTCCTGTCGCTCTCGAGTCCGCTGGAAGTGGGCGCTGATCAGGCCACGGGTCTCGCGGCAGCGCTCGCGAGCATGCTGTGTGAGGAGGGTTGCGAAATCCTTGAACTGGGCTCCGTGGATACGCCCGACAAATCACGGGCCGCCGGGCGCCGGTGCGCCGAGGAGCGCGTGGATGCCATCGCCGGGGTCACGGCAAGCTGGTTCGAGGACTATCTTGTGCTCGACCTCCTCGAGGAGTGGCGCACGCCGGTGCTGCTTTGGTCAACGCCCGGCATGGAGACCGGCGCGCTGTGCGGGACCCAGCAACTCACCTGCTACCTGAAGCAACTGGGCTGGCCCTTCGGGTGCGTTTTCGGCGACCTCGGGGACGAGACATGCCGTCGACGCGCCCTGGGGTACCTGCGAGCAGCCGCGTTGCACGCCCGGATGCGGCGAGCAAGAGTCGGCCTTGCTGGCCGGCGCATCGGCGGGATGACCCACACTTCCCCGAACGAGTTCATGCTCAAGAAGGTGCTGGGCCCGCGGGTCGTGCCGTTGGATCTGCCCGGCCTGCTCACTCGGGCGCGGGAGTTCGGCGCCGGAGAGACTGAGCCGCTGTGGGAGGGTGTCAAAAGCAGCGCCGGGGCTTCGAAGGTGCCGGACGCGGATGGCCTCGACGCGATGGGTGTCTACCTCGCTCTGCGGGAGCTCGTGGAGCAAGAAGGCCTGGACGCGCTCACTGTGGGCTGCTATCCGCATCTCATGGGGCGCGTCTGCCTCGCCGCTTCGCTTCTGGCGGATGATGGTGTCCCGCTAGCGTGCGAGGGTGACGTCAACGGCGCGGTGGGCCAACTCGTGCTGCAGCTACTCACGGGCCAGCCCACCCACCACACCGACTGGCTCAACCCGCTGGAAGACGGCTCGGTGATCTTCACACACTGCGGGTCAGGGTCGTTCTCGCTGGCGCAGAGACTGGACGATATTACCCTAACCGACGTGCGCCTCATGGGACAGGGGGTCTGCGCTTTGTTCCCCGCGAAGCCCGGGGCGGTGACGCTGCTGAGTCTCGTTGCGACAGCCGACGGATACCAGCTAGCGCTTCTCGAGGGCGAGGCTCTGCCCACCGGGATGGTCTTCCCGGGCAACCCGGTGAGGGTTCGCTTCGAGCAGGAGACCGGCGCGCTCATCGACTGGATTCACGCCGAAGGCATCGGCCATCACTGGATGATCGGCTACGGACACGTGGGCGAGCAGGTGCGCGCGTGGGCGGACATGTGCGGCGCCGGCCTGCGCCTGGTTGGGCTCTGATATGTCCCGCGGTCGTCACCTGCCCGCCGCGTAGTCGCTCATCGCTTTCACACGGTCCGCGTTCTTGGGCGGGAGTTCAATGTAGTCGCTCTCCCACAGGAGCAGTTCCACCGCGCCCAGTCTCTCGGCCAGCGCGGTGTCATTGCGGAAGCTCTGGACGGAACCGTTCCATCCGAACAGCCACAGGTCACACTTGCCAAGGGTCTGCTCCTTGAGCCACTTGTAGCTGAGTTCCGCATTGCCACCGGGCCGATAGTAGCCTGCCGCCACCGCCTCGTCCATCAGCCCCTCCTGTGCCCAGGTCTGCACATCGAGAAGCAGGCCGCGCAGGCTGCCGTCGTACGGCGTGTCATTGGGCGCGCCACGGTATCCCCAGGGATTGTGTACCATCACTGAGATCACGCAGTCCGGATCTGCCTCCTCGATGGCCTGCTTCGCCATACGCATGAACTGTGTCTGCGGCTTCGCCCGGACTGCCACCCACCGATCGTCACCGTTGGGGACCTCGTGCGAATCGATCCCGTAAAGGCGTCTGAACTCGGCGATGTTCGGCTCCTCGTATCCGTGGTTCGCGACGCCATCCGGGTCCGTCTGCGGGTTGCAGCGCACGTCGCCGGTGCGTATCCAGTCGAAGAAGATGCCGTCGGGCTTGTACGCCAGGATCTCGCGCACCAGCGCCAGCTTGTACTCGCGCACCTGCGGGAAAGCGAAGCTCTGCTGGGAGCGATATTTCGTGCCGTCGCGGCGCGTCCAGCGGGACTCTGGGTGTTCGCGGTTGAATCGGCTCTCCAGGCCCCAGCCGTGGTCGTCCTCATTGATGGTCAGCCAGGCGTGGACCTCCAGGCCGATCTCGTGGCCGTAACGCACGGCCTCCGCCAGTGAGTCGAACTCTCCCCAGTTGTATTGGGCCAGCTTTTCCAGTACCCAGGTGGAGCCGTGAGTCTTGTGGTAGTTGTCCTCGTCAAAGCCGTGTAAGGGGTCCATGAGCTTGCTGGGGTACATTGCGCGGCCGCCGTCGAAACAGCGCCAGTAGACCCGGCTCCAGCCGCACTCCTTGCAGCGGTCGAGAATCTGTCGGACCCCCTGCGGGCCCCACTCAGGCGCGGGATTGCGCAACATCCAGTCGGAGTGGGTCACCGGAGACCCCAGGCGCACTCGCTGGGGCGCTTCCTGGGCGCCCGCAGATGCCGCAAGAATGAACAACGCGATGGCGAACTGCACGAAGCCGGTATTCATCTCAGTCTCCTGTCTGATGCGGGCGGAATCTGGTCACTCGTCGGTGCCCTGCTTCCGAAGGTGCATGTCCGCGAAGTCCATGTACCGCTCCCAGTCGTAAGGCAGCACGTCATGTCCCCCACTGCGCACATGGTAGCCGATACTGTTCATCACCGGCTGGTCCACTGGCGGCTGCTCACCGTACAGGCCTTTCAGACCGAATAATTCGTACACCGGCGTGGCGTGCAGGCCAGCCAGGAACTCGCCCTTCGGGTCGGCCCACCTGTCTTCCACCGCGCTGGCGATGTACACCGGCCTCGGGGCCATGAGAGCGATGAGCATGTGCTGGTCCACCGGCAGCGCGGCCTCATTGTCGTTGTACTGCCGGAAGTTCAGGCAGAACCAGTGGGGGAAGGCGGTGTTGATTCGCAAGACCGTCTCCCCGTAATTGCGGCGGCTGAGCGACGCGCCGCCACAACCCGAGTTGTTGGAGATGACCAGGGCGAAGCGCTCATCCTGGGCCCCCGCCCATAGCGACGCCTTGCCCAGGCGCGAGTGACCTGTGACCGCGATCTTCGAAGCGTCCACCTCCGGGCATGTCTCCAGGTAGTCCACGATCCGGCTCAGGCCCCAGGCCGAGGCGCCGATGGCTCCCCACTGATCGGGGTCCGGGCGCGTCTGTCCCTCTCTGTAGAAGAGGGGGTGTATCCCATTTTGAAAGCCGTCGTCGAAGTCGGGGTCCAGATCGCCGTAATAGGCAGTGGCCAGACCGTATCCGCGTTCGAGGATGCGCTCTACAGCCCAGCGGGCCGCACCGGTTCCCCGAGATGCCTCTGTCGCGCGGTTGTTCACCACGCCCGGATAGCGATCGGGCAGCCAGCTGGAGCACAGGGTGATCGCCGGGTCATTGCGGATTGAGTGATTGCCCATGAAGTTCAGGCTGACGAAGACCGGAACCGGGCCGTCTGCACGCGCGGGGAGATACAGGAGAATGTCCATGTGTCCATCTTCCTCGCGCCCGGTGAACAGCACCCGCGCTTCTCGGCGGGTCCCGAGGCCGTCCGCGATCTCCGCCGGCGCGCTGAGTTCGCGTATCACCGTCCCCGGATGAGGCCCCGGCGACTTACCATACATATGAGTCTCGAACAGGGCGAGAATTTCGCCACGTCGTTTCGCGCGCCAGGTGTCCGCGTCGGTCACCGGACTTCCATCCAGCATCACCAGCGGGTCCGGCAGCGTGTACTCGCCCACTTGCGATTCGTCGTAGTTCGCGCGCCATTCGGCGCCGGCCTGCGCTACCATGATCATGGCTCCCAGCAGAAGAGTGGTGCGCATATCTTTGCCTCCGAACCATGATTCAGCGCCGAGACACCCGTCACCTGCACCTGGTCCCGCAGGAGTCGCACCCCCGGGCGCGAACTTCCCCCAGGGTGATTCCAAATCATGCCACCTTCTCTTTGGCGCTGTCTAGATGTGGCTGCAATGATCTGCGCTCTGCAGGTTGTCGGGCACTGCGCGCCCGGATTGCAGTTCGTGATGTTCAATGATACGGCGCTGCAACGCCCCGCGTTTGCCGGTGCTGACACCCAACTCAACATGGCGGTGACCGGCTACAGGGACTGTTCGAGACTGTGGCTGGGGCAGATCACCTTTCCCGTCGCCGGCGAGATCATTTTCGAGGCCGAATGTCAGCAAGGCCTGCGGCTGTATGTCGGCGGCACGCTGGTGATTGATGGCTGGGGTCCGGACAGGCCGCGGCGGGGATCAATCAACGCGCGGACAGGAGAGACGCTTCCCCTGCGGCTGGAGTATTACCACCTGGGTGGCGAGGCATTCCTGCGGCTCAAGTGGTCGTGGGAGGGCCATGCGCCCGAACTGGTCCCGCCGTCGGCCCTGTCGTATGCCGATGCAGACGCGGTGCATGCGCAAGCCATCTTGGAAGGCAAGGAGTTGGTCGGAATGGGCAATCAGGGTCCCTACGCGGCTCCGGATGAGCCGGTAGTGTCCGCTCCCGCGGGGGATGAGGAGGACTGCTCCAGCGTGTATATGCCGGGGCAGACCAGTCGGCCGGCGGAACCGTTGAGCCTCGCCGTGGGGCCGCACTTGTTCATCGATGACTACCTTGTGGACCAGACGGACGGCATTACGCGGCGCGTGAACAGGCCATTGCGCGACCCGGACATCCCCAATCCCATCATCACAGGCCGAGAGGATCGCAATTACCAGCCCTTCCTCACAGTCCTGCGCGACCCAGAAACCGGGGTGTTTCGCATCTGGTACGGGGCGTACGGTGAGAGTCCCGACGGGGTCACCTCACATATCGGGTACATGGAGTCCGACGACGGTATCCACTGGAAGCGGCCGGCGCGCCAACTTGAGGACCCCGCGCCCATCCAGTTCGGCAGCAGTGTGATCGACGACGGGCCCGAGTACCCCGACCCGAGCCGCCGCTACAAGCTCGGCTGGTGGAAGGATGGCGGGCTCAAGATCGCCACCTCGCCGGACGGCATAACATGGACGCCCCTTGCGCCATACGTGGTGCTCAAGCACAACCACGACATCACCAACATCATCCGCGACCCGCTGAGGGACCGCTACGTGGCCACCGTGTCCGTCTACACCACGGGCGAAGGCTGGACAGGCAACCGGCGCATCACCCTCCAGAGCGAGAGCGCCGACCTGCTGCACTGGTCCAAGCCCTGGCTGATCATCCGACCCCGGCCCGAAGTGGACCCCGGTGAGACCCAATTCTACGCCATGAATGGTCACCTTTTCCGCGGCAACCTGTGGATCGGGCTGGTGAAAGTCCTGCGCGATGAACTCAAGGCTCCGGGCACTCCGGAGGGCGCTTTTGGTGTGGGACACTCAGCTCTCGCATGGACCCGCGACGGGAAACACTGGGTGCGGGATACCGAACCGTTCTTCGAACCCGACCCCGACCCGGCGGCCTGGGACCATGCCCACGCGTGGCTGGACTGGCAATTGCCCGTGGGCGATGAGGTTTTCATCTACTACGGCGGCTACAAGAGCGGGCACAAGATGAACCGCTACGAAGAGCGGCAGATCGGGCTGGTGCGCATGAAACGCGACCGCTACGTGGCCCGGGAAGCCCGGGGCGAATCGGGAACACTGCGCACGCCGCTGGTGGTGTTGGAGGGCGAGTCAATCACACTCAACGCCCGGGCAGACGGAGAAATCCGGGTCCGCGTCCTGGGTGCGGATGGCCAGACGCTTGATGGCTTTGGCCTGGACGACTGCGCGCCGATTACCGGCGATAGTGTGGCTCATCCGGTGACCTGGCGGAGGGTCTCGCGGATTCCACAGGGCCAGCCGGTGCGTCTGGAGTTCCGCTTGACCGACGCGGAACTGTACGCATTCGATCTGTACTCGGCCGCTGCGGCTGAATAGAGCAATGGAGGCTGACATGCGAATACCCGTGCTGATGGGGGCGCTATTTATGGCGTTGGCAGGCGGCTGGGCAGCTGAACCTGCCGTCACTGGCCCGGAGCTCATCGCAAACGGCGGCCTCGAAGAACTCGCCCCCGATGGGGCAATGCCCGCGGGCTGGCTGGGTTTCTGCACGGCGGACTGGGGCGACTGCGCCGGGCAGGCGCGTGTGTCCGATCAGAACCCTCATCAGGGCGCGCAATGCGTGGAGATGTCCAATGTCCGGACCCTCTATGCTGTCGCCACCCGGGAAGGCGTGCCCATGGACCCTGACCGCACGTACCTGCTCACCGCGTACGTGCGAACGGCATTGAGGCAGGGGCAGGCCGCTTTCCTCGTTGCTTCCTGGCGCGGCGAGAAAGGGTACATCGCGCTGGAAAGTTCGCGCCGGATCACCGGCTCCAAACCCTGGACGCGCCTCTCCCTGCTGCTATCGCCTGCCACTCGCCCGAAAGGAGCGACCAACGCGCAGATTTCGGTACGCGTTTCGGGGACAAGCAACTCCGGTCGTGCCTGGCTGGACTCGGTGTCTCTTCGAGAGTGCCGGCCCGTGCCTCCGGAGCCCATGAACACAGGTGCGCGGCGGCGTCTCATGGACATGGCGCGCGAACTGCTGGTTGAGGTCGAGGTCTGGCGTGACCGGCTGTCCGTGCTCCAGCGCCGGAGGGCGGACCTTGCCACGCTCATCGATACCGGCGGCAGTTTTGACGATCTGCGGTCGAGATGGGGTAATGACGCCGCAAAAGGAACCTTCCTCACTCACCGGCAGCGCCCGCGGTCTGAGTTTGAAAGCAGTCAACCACAAAGCGAGGCCGAGCTTCTCGCGCAACTCGACCGTCTGCACGAGCTTCCGGCATTCCGTGAGCAGTGCTTCCGGGAACTCGACGCTCTTCTCGCGCTCAAGCGCCAACTGGACGCGCACCCTGACCTGCGGAGGTTCTACCTCTGGGCACAGCTGCAGGCGCTTGGCGCAGGCTACCGGGCTGCGAAAGGACCAGACATTGAGATTGTACCGCCCGCGGAGTACGAGCAGGCCCTTGCAGGAGCCTTACCAACCGAGGGAATCATCGCGAACCCGGTCTTCACCGCACCCGGTCGCGCACAGGAAGGGACGCGCATCGTCGCCTTCCGCGCGCGCCTTCAGGAGTTTGAGGCGGGCGATCAGATCTACCTTGGCATCCACGGGCCGGATGGCAAGCCGGCCGGCTTCGGGACCCTCCGCCCAAGTGGCCCGGACATCAGCATGCGCGTGGACGTGCCCAGCGCGCGCCTGTGGTTTCCCGACTGCCCCGTGCTGTATGAGGCCCGGGTTCTGCTCATTCGTGACGGGAAAGCGCTGGACTTCCACCGGCAGATGATCGCCTTCCGGGACATTGCGGTGGCCGAAACTGACGTGGACGCCGCAGGAAGACACGCCTGGGATTGGTCCCTTGCAGACTACGCCCTGACTGTGAACGGGCAGCCGTATTTCATGCGCGGGACCGTCTGCGGCCAGGCGCGCAGCTACCCGGAGGAGGCCTCGCGCGTCTTCGACGAACTGTGGCTGGACTTCCAGCGCACCTACGGCAGCTTCGTGGGCGGGCTCTCGGTGAGTGAAGCCGATGACCTGGCGCGTGCGGGGCTGTACACCATGGGCGGGCTGGCTCCGAGCTACGCGCACATCCGCAGCTACGAGTCCGCAGATGAAGGGTTCGAGGAATACGCGGAAACGTGTGAGGCCTGCGCCTGGGTCGCGGACCATCCGGCCCTGGTCTCTCTGCAGACCGGGAACGAGGCCGAGCTCGAGGTCTGGGGTGCCGACCTGAAAGCCTCGTACGGCGATGACCTGTGGCACTGCTTCAACGAGGCCCACGAGGTCCTGCGACGCGAAGTTGACCCGCGCACTCCGGTGGGTTACGTCCGGGCAACCAATCTGTCGCCGGTACTGCCCGTGCCACGCGATGACTACAGTGGGGTCAACCAGTACACGGGCCGCTACTTCGGCCGGCGGAGTACCATGACATCGGACCTCGGAGCACTCTCACTCGGCTGCGCCCTTGACAATAAGCCGATGGGCATCACCGAGTGGTATGGCCCGAAGTACTCCTGGGCGGGCCGGGGCATTTCCGGGGTGGACGAAGGGGGCGCAGCCCAGTACCTGTTCGACTACTACCGGGCTATGCTCCGTGCGCCCGCTACGATCCACTCCACACAATTCGTGCTCAACTGGGTGCTCACGCCGGTGGAGGACCTGAGCTCAGTACCCCTCGCCGAGGGCCTGAAACAGCGGGATCAGTGGCGCTGGAGCATGTCTTTGGGTGTGCCCTGGTACCCCAATATCTGGCCCGACCTGGAAACTGATACCCCCGGCCGCCGGGCGATGCGCGGCTTCCAGAGCCCGCTGTTCGACCTGTGTGAATCTCCTGGCGAGATCCTTGTCGCGTCCGTCGCCGCGCGAGCTGATGATGCACAGCGCATATCGCGCATGCTCACCGAACTCGGGCGCGAGTCGCGGGTTGCGGGGCTCCCCGACGGTCCCGGACTGGCGGACATCGATGCGAACGTTGTCCTCCTGGGCGGCCTGGGTAACGGGCAGCCTGAAGCCGTCCGCTTCCTGGAAGACCTCGGCGTCATCGGGCGAACCGACAGTGTCTACCCGCCTGCCGGAGGTTTTCTGATCCAGCGACGCGTTCACCCGTTCTTCCCGGACCGCGTGCTGGTGGTGGTGACTGCCGCGGACGACGCGGGAATGCAGGCCGCGATGGCGAAGCTGGCGGCTTCGGCCGAGGGCCTGGGCGAAGCCTATGCCCGGCACGCCTCGTGCGGTCGGGCACTGGCCTTGGTGGACGACAACGACAGCGCCGCGCGGGCCTTCGCACGCTATGTCATGGAGTTCGCCACCCGTGGCGATTTCCTGGGACGCGATGATATCCGGCTGACACTGGACGATTTCCAGTTCGCACCGGACGGCAGTCTTCCGACTGAGCATACCGGACTGGGTGCGGTGATTGTGGCTGCTCGACGGGAGCTTTCCGGGCGCGAGATCGAGGTCCTGCGCAAATTCGCACGGCTGGGCTGCAACGTAATCTGGTCGGCGGCCACCCTCGCGAACAATCCTTCCGTGGCAGCGGATCTTGGCATTGTACTGGGCGAGCGCATCCCACTCTCCGAACGCCTCCCGGTAGCCGACTGGGCGCAGGCGCCTCTGGCCGTACCGGACATGGGAGACGCGGCGCTGGAGCCTTTGCGGAAGTTCGGTGGACTGAAGCCGGAATCGCAGTCATGGGTCGCGGCGACCACCGCGGCAACGCTCCAGGTCGTTGAAGGCTGGCGGAGCGTTGCGGCCTCAGGGCAGGGCGCGCCGGTCGTGGTCATGCGACTGACGGGGGAAGGTTCCGAATGGGTCTTCGGGGCGGATCTCGAGGCCACCGCCGATGCCCTGCTGCTCACCACAACGCGAGGCGCGAAGCACTCCCTCTATGACCGCGACGTGGCCTGCGGTCTGGAGCGGCTCTTTCGCTTGCTTGCTAATGCCTGTGCCTTCCAGAGCGAACCCCGGCCCGCGAGCACTCCCCGGTTGCGGGCAACCATCGTGCCGGACCGCCAAATCTATGCGCCGGGCCGGCAAGCCAGGGTTCGGGTAGTCGTGCGCGATGCCGACGGCAATCCGTGCGACGCCAGCGTGCGCGTGAGCTTTGCCGGCGGCGATCGTTTCCAGGGCCTCCCGGGCCAGGCCCTTCTCTGGACCAACGCCAGGCGCCTCAGCGACGGGGTGTATGAAGTCTCGCAGACCATCAATGAGCAGCAACTCGCGGGTCAGGCCGTCACCGATGTGCGTAAGGCGCGACACCGGTCTCAGTCGATCATGACCATTTTCGCGGACGTGGTGCGCCCCGGCACTGTGGGCGACTGGACCTCGGCCACCGTGCGCGTGGGGGAGGAGACGGACGAGGCAGGCCACATGCAGGAATTGGTGGCGAACTTGCGCGAAGGCCGGATGCGGCTGGTCTTTGGTGTGAGCGATCCGGCTCAGTGGGTCGAACTCAAGGGCAGCTTACGTGCGCCGCTGACTCTGCACGCAGGGCAGCCTGCCACCTTCACGCTGGACATCACCCAGGTCGAGAACGATACGGGCAACGACTGGATGGACGATGCAGCGCTTGTGCTCACACCGATCGGCGGCGGCAATTCTGTCCGCCTGCCGCTTGCTCCGGGGAAGGCCATTGCAGGGCCCTTGGCGTCGGTGGTGAAGAAGCGACCGGAGGACTGCATCGTGGTGTCGAGCGAGAGCCCGGCGCGGTTCGAGGTCACCTGGGAGAATCCCCGTCCGGGCCTGTGGGCGCTTTCTCTCGCCCATCTGTACAGCGACGACTACCACATTGCCGACACCGACCGCCTGCCCCGAGAGGAACGCATCGGCCAGGGCGCGCTGGTGGTCGTACCGTAGCTCAATCGTGTGTGGCTTTCCACAACGGCGAAGCCCCTCCACACCGTCTGGAGGGGCTGCGTTCTTCGCATCCGTCGGCGGTCCGGGCTACGGGTTGACCAGTGATTCGCGGACGCCGAGAGCCATGGCGACGTTGGTGAGATCCGTCCAGACAGGCGGGCTGCTCACGGGAGCGTCCCTCCGCACCTGATCACGCACGGCCCAGTAGGCGGCGACCCTGGAGGGCGGCATCATGCGCTCGAAGATGGTGTTGAACTCATCCGCGCTCGTGGCCCGGTAGGCGGTGAAATAGTCGGCATAGGCCAGCGGCATCAGTTCGGGGTGGGCACCAGAGCCTGCGCCAAAGGGCATTTGCTCGGCCCGGCGGCACATCTCCTCGAAGAGAACCGCCATGCCGCTTGCCGACACGTTCCGCAGCGAGGCGTTGGCTGACCCCAGCGCGTCAAAAAGCACGGGGTCCCCGACATGCCGCGTGAATTCCGCCAGAACCAGGGCCATGATCATCTCGTTATGGGCGATGAACTCGGCGGGCAGGTCGCGGATACGGTAGAAGGCGTAGCGAGCCTGCATGTCCGCCGAGTAGGCGTTGCGGATGGGCGATTCCGCCACGCCCGCTGCCTGCAGGCGGTTGTAGAGCCAGAAGTCGCGCAATGACGCCGGGGGCTCCGTCTTCTCCACAACCAGAGCGTCATTGGCGGCAAACCAGTTGAAGTACTCTTGTTCCTCCTCGCTGGAGTAGAGGAACGCCATGGCATCCGCGATGGTCTCGGAATAGACCGCGGCCCGATTCGGGACCGCCTCGTTCGTGTAGTGTACGTTGTCCGGGCCGTAGGAGTAGCTTCGCCGGTCGATTGAGAAAATGTGACCCCGGCGATGGGACGCATCCTGGGTATGGGTCAGCTCGTGGATGAAAGTGGCATTGACCTTGCGGGCCCGACCGCCCCACTGCGAGTTGTTGGTGAAGGCGTATGCGCCCAGACTCATCTGGCCTGCCCACGGACTGTCGTCTGAGTTGTGCCGGGCCGATGGCCACACACGGTTACCCGCCCCGATCCATGCTCCCCAGTGATGGGCAGCGACCTTCACGGTCCTGCCACCCACAGTCATCGTGGCGTTTAGCGGTTGCAGATCGTTCAGGAGCAGCACTAACACAGGCTTGCGTGTGAGGTCCGTCACGAGACGCGCATATTCCTGGAGCGAGTCGTCGCCGCCGTGGGCGCGGTCCGCCATGAGCGCCTTGACCAGGTTCTGCAGGACGGCGATGCCGCTGGTCGTCCAGAAACTGCCCTCGAAAGTCCCCGCGATGATCGACTCGTTGTTCAAGATCTCCGGGTCCGCCGGCGGGTTCTGGTTGGGGTTGGCCACATAGCGGAAAGACAGGCGGTCCTTGAGTATCTGCTGGTCGGCGGGGGTGGCCTGTACAGGCTGCACAGCGCCGATAGCAATGGTGATGAGCACCGCCGGCACGGAAGTCGTCCATCTGGGTCTCATGCTCGTCCCTCCTCAGGTGGCCGGAACTTCGTCCACGAACAGCACTGCCTCACTGGAGGTCTGTCGTCCGCTGGATACGCTGCGGTTGCCCGTCAGGCGCCAGTTGATCTCGTAGTCGTAGTCGTACTCGTCCCTGGGAAGCATGAACTCGATTTTCTCGGACAACTGGTCCTTCGACGGGTTCAGGGTGGCCTGACGAACTTGCGCAGCCCCCGCCAGGTCATAGTGGATTTTGACCGTTACCAGACGCACCTGGGCATCTTTGAGCATGTCCGCGTCCGCTTGCAGTTCCACAGATCGGCGCTGGTATGGCGGAGCGAGGTTGATCGCACCCTCCGTCGCGTCGCGCCAGGGCTCTTGTACAGTGTTGCCGCCGAAGAAGCTCCACGTGGTCTGGTACTGGTAGTTCAGCCATTTGCTGCGGTTGTTATCGCCTTTCCAGCCATAGAGGAGTTTGAAGTTGTTCCCTTCCTGGTTGAAGTTGTTGCGGTCGATTCGTACCTCATCGTCGGTGATCTCGCCGCTCTCGTGCTTCTTGCGCAAATGCACAGTGACGAAGTTGATGTATTGGCCGAAGTCCGTGGCGTTCATCCCGTCCACGAAGGCTACGATTTCGCGCTGCCTGTAAAGCGGATCGTCCAGGTTGACCTGCCGGAAATGGCTCTCATCATCCATCAGGCTGCGCAGGTCTCCAATGTTCTCATCGAAGCGCAGAGTGAGAGAGTCGGGGGTGAACTTGTTGAGGTCGATCTTGAAGGTGCCGCGCTGGCGGATTCGTTTCATTTCGAAGGCGGCAACCACGGCGAAACTGGGAACGGTGCGCTCCTCACGCGGGGCGCGTGTGGCGGTGGATGGCTGGTCAGTGGGCCTTGCGCGTCGGGCATATTCGCCACCCGTGTCCTCTTCGCGCTGGGCGTCACCATACGACGGACGCGGGGTCTCTTCGCCGCCACCTGCGGGCGCCGCGGTTCCCTCGCCGCCGGCTGCAGCCGCGGCTCCGCCCTCACCGGCTGCAGGGGCCGGAGTTGCGCCCCCGCCTCCACCCGCGGCCGGAGTGCGATCCGCGCCTCCTGCGCCTGTCGTGCCGCCTCCGCCGGCGCCAGCGGCTCTTTCGCGCTCCTCAGCTTCGCGGTTCTCCCGTCTGATCCGCTCGTTCTCACGCTCCGCTTCGGCGCGTGAGTCGCGCAGCATCCGCGATGCCCGGTCCAGCAGGCCGCCGCCGCTCTCTCCGCCAATGCCCGCGAGGGACCCGAGAGAAGGCGTCCCCGTTCCGTTGAGCGGAGAGAACATCATCTCTGTCAGCTTGTTGTAAGCGGTGGTGAGCAAAGTCTCCAACTTCTCATCGCTGCCTACCTGTGTCACTTTGATCGCGCCCTCGCGCTGAAGGTCATCGAAGGCGCCTTTGATCTCCGCCGCAAGGTATGTGCCGGCGATCCCCACTCCGAATGCCTTGTGGTCGTAGATCTGATCGAAGTTGGCCTCAATGACCGCGCGGTGCGGCGAGCGATAGCCGGCCATCTCCATCTCGAAGGTGAAGCTGATGTCGGGAGTGGCGGTCTTGAAGGACTCCCAAAGCACCTTCGCCCCCAACTTTGTCAGCTGCATGGAGATGGCGGCCTTCTGTCCGTCGAGCACAGGCGCGCTGCCCATGCCCACGACCTGAGTGGTAAACCCGCCCTTGGGGTCGGCGAAGCTGGATACGAGCCCGAACCTGCCCGACTTGTAAACGACCGGGCCCTGAATCTTCGCACCGGGCTTGATTCGCTGCAATGCCTGGCGCGCATCGCGCAGCTGCTCGTCGGTGACGTCCAGCGCCACTACCGCGTGGACGATCCCTCCGCCTTCGCCCTCGCGCGCCTCGGGCTGGTCAGCACCAGTGCGCACGTTCTCCACGTACCGCAGGAAGGAGAACTGGGGCCTGCCGTTCTCGTCGGTTGCGAGCCGCGGCTTGTCGGACACGTAATAGTACGTCATCTCATCATTGAGGTCCGGGAACAGGGTGAGCTCCCCGGCGGTGACGGGCTTGTCCAGGAGGATCTGCTGGGCACTCGCGCAGGGCGCCAGCAGCAGAGCCACCCACGCCACCGTGCCGACGGTCAGGCCGAGCCGTGTTGCCTTCATCCCTAGCATCAGCCTCCAATCAGTTCCTTGAAGCGGTCCAGCACTTTCTCGGTAGCGGTCTGTTCCAGTTGTTTGCCGGCATCCTTGTACACGGAAGTCTGCAGCAGATCCTCGGGGATCGTGGCGTAGATGTAGTCGTCGCCCACCTTCGCGCCCCAGGGCAGGACCAACTTGCCTTCGGTCTTGTGGTTCAGGATCAGGCGACACACGTAGCCGCGGCTGTCGCGGTCCATGAAGATCTGGCGCGAGACCAACGGCTGGCCCTGGGCGGGGGACAGGTGAATGTTCTCCTCGGTCTCCTGTCCGAATTTGAAATACCGAATCTGCGCAGTGGCCCGGGTGATCCCACTCGCCTTCATCTCGTCTAGATCACCCTCGAACTCGATGGTGCGGGGCTTCACTGGTGGCGCGAGGGTTACGCCCTCCCAACTGCCCTTGATCCACGGCGGGTTCTCGGGGAACACATTGCCACCCCGCAGGCTCCACTGTGCCTGGTATTCGTACACGTCCGGGTTGGTGTCCTCGCCCCGGGAGTAGGTGACCGTCGCGGAGATGCCTTTCTCTTTGATGTAGTTGGCATCGATGGTCACGTGGTCCTCAAAGTTGTTCCCCTTGTCTCGGGTTTTTCGCACGTTCACAGTCACGTAGTTGACGGCTTCGTCGAACATTTCCTTGGCGTCCAGGTCCAGTATGAAGTTGATGTCCCGGTGCTGGAAGAACGGGTCGTTCAGGTTCACCGTAGCCACGCAGCGCGGGTTGTCGCGCACGCTGTCATACCAGCTCGAAAGGTTCGCAACCACCGAGATCGGGCGCTTGATGGCTATTCGGTAGTTGAGACTGATTGTCTTGTCCTTCTGGGCGAGGGAGTTCTCGATGACGCTGCGGTTGAATGTATACGAGTTACCGTGGCGGATATCGGGGATCTCGTTCTCCTTCTTCTCGTCGCCCTCGGGCGGGGGAGGCATCTCTGGAGAAGCGGGCTCCGCAACGGCCTTGAGGAAGTAGTCGAAGAACGCGTCGCGCACCTTGGCGACCCGCTCATCCGCCACGAGTTCGTCGAACTTGACTTCGACGATGTTTTTCTCCAGCAAGAAGTCGTATTGCTGGCGGATCTCGTCGTAGGAGTACGAATACTGGGGCGTCTCGCTCTTCCAGATGGGTATGCCGAGAAGACTGTATTTCTTGGTCGTAGTTCCGGACTGCCAGCGCTTGTACTCCGCGTTGAGCTCGTTATGATGGGTCTCCAGCTTGGACCAGTGGAAGGTAATGGTTCCCCTGGCCGCGGGGGTGAGCGTGGTGTAGGCGTAGTTCAGCGCAACAGAAAGGTCCGCGATGGAACTGGTCTTGGAGAAAGTGGCGCCCATGAGTTGCGCGCCTTCGGGCGAGAGCCGAGAAGCCGCCGCGACCTTGCCGCCAGGAACCAGCGGCGCTTTCCCGGAAGTGACCAGGGAGTAGGTCAGTCCGCCTTCGCCCTCGTTTGAAAGGGTGCCGGAGACAATCTGGAACGAGCCGGTATCGCCTTCGTACTCCAGCGGCGCGGCCCCCGCGAGTTCAGCGCCCTTGATCTTATCCTTGAGCTTCGCGGCCAGCTCCCGCTCCTGTTCCGGTGTGAGGCCCCACTCCATGAGGAAGTGGAGCAGCCCGCCTTGTGCACCGCCCTGATCCACGCGCTTCTCAGTGGTGTACATGAGAAACAGGAACTCGGGCGTTCCGTCCGGCCTGCGCGCCAGGCGCAGATTGGTGGGCAGATAGTAGTACTTGGTGGCGAAAATCATTGGTCGAAGAGCAAGGGCCAGGCGCGGAGCCACCACCAGCGACGTCCGTACCCCGGCGACGCGCGGAGCGGCATACGCCTGCGGCCGGGTACTCACAATCATCGGCTGAGGCGGCTGCGGCGGCGCAGGGATGCTGGGCGGCGGGATGGATGTGGCCTGGGGCAGCAAGGTCACCTGGGTCCCGTCGTCCAGCACTATCGTTATCGGGTTCTCGTCATCCAGCGCGACGGCGTCTGCGGTCTGGGGCAGGGCGGCAAGGAGCACCAGAACCGCCGGCACCACCTTTGCGATCAAGAGATACCTGCGACTTGTGATTGAGCCCATCGTCTCCCCTCCTGATGTATTGGCATCCGCAGCGCACAATGCGGCCCGCGAGTTGCGCTTACTGTTCGGGCATTTCATCAATGAACACGAGCCCGCTTGAATCCTGGCCGGAAGCGGTCAGGCGCTGACCCGTCGTGAGGTGCCACGTAATCGTGTAGTTGTAGTCGAACTGTCCGTTCGGCAGGACGATCTCGACCTGCTGCTCCTCGATCGGCTGGTCGGGTCGCGCCACAAGCTGGTGTTTGCGAATCTGGCCGAAAAACGGGTAATCCACCTGGACGATGGCGGCACGGACACCCCGTTCCTTCAGCTTCTCCGCATCGCCCAGCAATTGCACGGTGCGGCGCTCGTACGGAGCGTAAACGTCGATCATCGGCGCCTCGGCATCCACCCATTCCGTGTCATACGCCCCGCCGCCCTTGAAGCTCCAGCGCGTCCTGTACTGGTACTTGAGCCAGGCCAGACGGTCATCGTCTCCGTCCCAGCCGTAGATGACCCGCGCTTCACCGAGAGCGTCCTTCACGCTCTCACGGTCGATGAGCACCTCCTCGATAGTCTCCTTACCGCTTTGGTGTTGTTTGCGTACCGTGACTGTGACCGAATTGATATACTTGTCGAAGTCGGGCAGGAGCGCACCGTCCACCCCGATCCGAACTTCGCGCTGCTGGAACACCGGGTCCGCTAGATTGAAGGCCCGGAAGTATCGTTCATCGGTTCCGTGCTTCTGGTAGAAGTCGCCCACGTTGAACACGATGAATCCGTGCCGCTCCACGTTCGAACGATGGTTGAAGTCCATCACACTGATGCCCGAACTGCGCATCTCCTTGAGCTGGAACCCCGCGTACAGGCCGAAGTTGGTGGTCCTGCGGCTGGAAAGGATGCCGGAGCGCTGGTCGATGAGCGCGCCCAGTGCTTCACCCAGACCGCCCCGCTGAGCTTCGGGCACCCGGTCGGGCTCCACGGGTCGGAACATCAGCTCCAGCAGCTTCGCGTACACGTTGTTCAGGAGCGCCTCCATGGATTCATCGCTGCCGCTGGACCGGAGCTTGATGGCATTGTTGCGCAGCAGGTCATCGAAGGCCAACTCCACGTCGGCGCTCACGAAATAAACGGTCCCGCCGGCCGAGAACGCCTTGCTCTTGCGCACCTCTGACCAGTCCACGGTCAGTTCGGCCTCATACGCGTCGGTGAGACCGCTGAAGGTCATGTCGAAGACCACGGAGACATCCGGGGTCGCCATGGCGAAGCTCTGCAGGAGAAGGCTGGCCTGCTGCGGGGTGAGATCGAAGGAAAGGGCGATGCGGTTGCCCTCCAAGACCGGCGCAGCGCCAGATGCCAGTATCCTGCGCTGAGTGCCGCCATCGGGGTTGATGATCGACGACACAAGGGCGTAGTGGCCTTTATCGAATACGATCGGCCCGCGTATCCGCACATCATCGTCTTGGGTGATCTCCCGCAGTGCCCGCTGGGCCTCCTGGACCCTCTCGGGAGGGGTCTCATACAGCAGCAGGAGGGTGAGTATCCCGCCACCGGCCGCCGCGGAGATGGTGTTCGCGGAATCGGTCTCGCCGGGCTTGGTCATTGCGTAGCGGATGAACGAGAACTGCGGCTGCCCCTGCTCATCGGTGGCGAGGCGGGCCTCGTCGGGAATGTAGACATACTCCTGCGGGTTGGTTACCAGCGGAAAGCACCACAGCCCCTCGGCGCGCACGCCGCGGTCGATGGAGACCTGCTGCGCCTCGGCCGAGATCGTGAGCGCGACCAGCACCGCCACTGCGAGCACGGCTCTCATTGCTGCCCACCTCCCGGCGCTGGCGGTGCAGGCTGCGCATCAGCCGGCTCGGGTGCCGGCGCCGGCGGCGCGGCAGGGCGTTCCGGCGGGGTCAGGTAGAGGTAACCGGTGTCCAGCAGTTGCAGACTGCCCTGGACCGTGCGGTCGGGGGCATACCACGAGACCCGGTAGGCGATGGGTTCGCCGCGGTCGGAGTAGATGGACACACTCCTGGTGGATTCCACATCGGTTGCCCGCAAGGTTGCCTTCCGTTCGAGACGCGGTTTGTTGGCCAGAACGCTGGCGAAATCCACCACCGCTGTGGCAACTCCCCGCTCCGTGAAGAGGGCACGGTCCGCGTCAATCTCGACCACGCGCTTTTCGAATGGCGGCACCAGCGCCACCGCGGAATCACTGGACGATATCCACTGGTCTTCCCGCGCCGGGACGGGCACGGTGGGGCGGTCACGCACACTCCAGCGTACCTGGTACTCGTACTTCAACCAGTCCGCGCCCTGTGCGCCCAGGCGGGGGAAAGACACATCCTGCACCGTGCGGCCGGCCTCGATGTCTGCGTGGGAGAAATAGAGAGACTTGGTGACCGCCGGGCCGTCCTCGTAGGACTTGCGGAAGTTCACCGACACGAAATTGATGGTGTCCTTGAACGCGTCGAGGTATTCGCCGTCCACCTGGAAATGGACAGTGCGCACCTCGAAAGCCGGGTCGGCGAGGTTCACCACCCGAAAATAGCGCTTGTCCTGTCCCAGGGCCGAGTACAGGCCGCCCAGGTTGCCTGCAGTGTCCACGGGCACCCGGATGGTAGAGTTCTTCGAGAGAACCGCATTGAAGGTGTTGTGCCGAATATCCTTGCGGTTCTTCAGCACGAACTGGTCGTCGGTGTAATACTTCTGGTCGCCCGTGCCGGTGAACAGCTTCGCGAGCCAGCCTTTCTCCTGACGGCCCTTGATCTGGTCGGCTTCCACCGCCGTCTCCCGCTCCGGGTCCGCCGCCCAGCCTGCCTTGAAGTCGAACATCAATTCCGTCAGTTTCCCAGTGATGATATCCAGGATGCTGCGGATCTCGTCTGCCTTGATCCCCAGGCCGGCAGTGCGGTCCAGCACCTCGATCTTCAGCAAGCCCGTGCGCTGGAGGTCGTCGGTGATATCCCGGATCTGCCGCCGCGTGTACTCGTACTGCACATTGTGCAGGCGGCTGTAGTGCTCATAGACCGTGTTTACGTCCGCCGTGACTCGGGCGTTGTACCCCATCACCGCGGCCTCGTAATATGCGTGGATGGCCACGGACACATCGGACGTCGGACCCGTGAGTGAATCCCACAGCAGCGTGGCGCCCTTGGGTTCGAGGATCGCGGCGACAACCGCCTTCGAACCCGGAGTCAGCGGAGCCTTGCCCGAGGTGATCAGGGTCCGGGTGAACCCGCCCTCGGCCTGGTCGTTAAGGATTGCCGAGACCACCTGGAAGGATCCCATGCCCTCCTCGCCATCCTTCACGGCCTGCATGAGGGGCACCGGCCCGATGATGCGACCGTTTGGGACCTGCTTCTTAAGCTCCTTGTCCAGGTCCTCCACCATGTCCGGGGGCAGCGTGAACTCCACAAGCGCATGGAACAGCCCGCCGCTGGTCTTCCCTTCGGGGTCCACGTATTTGAGGCACAGCAGTTCCAGTGTTCCGTCGTCTTTGGTCGCAAGTCGGGGGTAACGTGGCACGTAGTAGTAAGCAGTGGGGTCGGCGTAGTCCTGCAGAAGCTGAATGCCCTTGATGAACCGCTGGCCTTGGTCGAGATTCACCAGCGCTGCGCAAGGCGGCGCACACAGAGACAAGGCAAGCCCGACAAGACACATCATGATCCATGCGCCGAACCGGCCTGTAGCCCTCATCCCGGCCCTCCATGGTTACGGGTTGGCCCCGGGGTCGTCCTCTTTCTGGTCCTCTGTTTCGTCTGGTTCGTCTCCGAAGACCTGCGGCTTCGGGGGCGATGTCACGTCGAGCATCTGCGCCCACGATTCCCGCTCGATCCACTCTCCGGCGGTCTCGGACCCGTCTTGACCGATCTCGATCACACGGTACCGGTACGGCTTGTCGATCCGCACGGCCACCGGGAATCGTATGCTTCGGGCGTACAGCTCCGGCCTGCCACTTTCAAAGATCACAGACAAACGCGCCTCGCCGCCCGCAACTGCCTGGGCCGCGATCTCCACCTGTTTCTCGTAAAGGTCCGGCCGCAGTTCGTTGTTGAAGTCATAACAGCGCACTTCCAGCACCGCATAGCCAGGGGGCAGGCTTTCGTTGATATCGGCGCGCTGGAACAACTCCGGCCAGCGAGCGGCATCGGCGGTGATGGACAAAGCCCCTGCGCGCACCACCCGGTTGAGCAGTGCGGGCTCCTCATCCCCCTCTTTGGGCGCCTCGGGGCCCTGGAGGGCCTTGTTCATCTCGGCGATCAGCTCCGGCGAGCCCTGCAGTTGCTCCACCGGTTCCTCCGGCGCGATGCCGGGCGCGATGAAGGCGTAGCCCAGACTCAGGACCACCTGCCCCTCCTGGAGCGCCTCCCAAAAGAGCTGCGATGTCTCATCATCGAGGCTCAGCGTGTAGTTGCGCTCGGTCCAGTACCCAACTGCAGGCTCCTGCCCCGCCTCCTCGAAATGCCCGTCCGGAATCGCTTGCGGTGGATCCTGCCGCACCGTCGCATACACCAGCGCGGAATCCAGGCGGCTGATGGGCAGGGGGCGCAGGTCCACCGTCCGGCCCGGCTTGTAGAGGGCTCTGCGTGCCGCCTCGATGTCCGCCAGTGAAGGCCCATCCAGGCGCACCCGGAAGGTCAGAATGCTGCGATGGAGCACAGCGCCCCGATCTCCCGCCGCGCTGGTGCCGACGTAGCGCATCTGCAGGAAGCGGAGGTCCGGCCGGCCCTCGTCATCGGTGACCAGCGCCACCTGTCCCGGCGGGTAATAGTAGCGGGATGTGATCTTGTCGTCTCGGTACACCTTCAGGGGGCCCGCCGGGATGCTCAATCTCAGATCCGGGGCCGCCTGCGGGGCGGTCCCAGCGGCCAGCACCACCAGGCAGACAATGGTTCCAGTTCGGGCGAGGCTCACGGATTTTCGCCACCCTCCGCCGGCTCCCCGGTAGTCTCTCCGCCTTGGTCTTCAACAGTCTCGGCCTGGGCGCCGGGCAAGCTCCCCAGTGCCTGCTGGATCTGAACGGTCCCGATCAGCACCCGCAGGCTGTTGTAGGGAATCCAGTTGACACCCTCGTGCATGGTGCCGTCGGGCATGACCACGGTCAGCGTGTACTCGAAGAGCGGGTCGCCCGGGACATCTTCGCCTGGCTGGCGGTTCACGAGATGGATCGGGCCCAGCGTGAATTCCGTCTGGTCTTCGGTCAGGGGCAGGTCTGGTTTGATCTTCATGTCCCGCACGGTGGGGTCGAAGTACCTGGACCGGACCCGCACGGACAGTTCCGCCGCGCCCGTGTCACGCAGGGGATTGAGGGTCTTGAAGGTGATATTGTAGGTGCCCAGCGAGGTCACGCCACCGGTAATACCCGCGATCACTGCGTTGTCGTACTTCTCTCGGTCGCGGTCTTCCGGCACCGAGTAGACCAGCCACATGCGCTTGGCGCGGGCGTCGATCCATGCCGGCACTTTGGCCGCGTCAATCTCCACCTGGGCCTTGGGCGGCACCAGGGTGTTAGCGAGACTCCAGGAGTAAATTACCGGAGTGTCCGTGCCCTCCTCGAGCATGAGCACGCACAGGCGCTTGAGACTTACGGGGAATGGGGTGGTATTGCGCCAGTTCTGACCGCGGACCCAGTACATGCGGCCCAGGGTGTCGGGGTCAGCGAGGTCGATCGTCACATCAATGGCCAGCGGGGGCACCTCACCGCTGGGCGTCAGTGTTGCGGTCCCCCGAATGCCGACCCCCGAAGTGAGGGCGAGTTGCAGGTTCTCCTTGGTCACAGTGTCGGTGATCCATGAAAGGCTGACTCTGCCAAGCGCGTCCGAGATGGCGTTGACCTGAATCTTCTCGGGAGGAATGGCGTACTGGCTCCCAAGGGCGTCGGCCAGCGAGAAAGCGGGAGCTTGAGAGATGGGCAGTGCCACCAGTTGTGTGAAGGTCTTCGCCTGTTTCTTGCAGTAGGCTTTCACGAGCTCCTGGGCGAGACCGATCTCGCTGGTATCCAACCCGCCGTCGAGCTCGGCGGACATCATCACATTGCCCGCCTCCGCGCCCGGAGTCGCGGCCATGTAAAGCATGTCCATGCCGAAACCCTCGTCAGGCCTCCAGGCCAGCCGGTACGTGCGCGGCAGGAAGTAGAAGATGCCGGATGCAGGGTTCTTGTCCTCATACACATGGGGCCAGAGCCGACTGATGGCCGAGTAGTCCAGTTGGACCTGGGGATCGACCGCGATGGTGGTCAGCCAGTTGATGGGCTTGTTCGCGGGGCCCTGGCCGCCTTTGTCCGTGACCGCCGGGGGTACGCCGAACTTGTAGGCCTCGATAGGAACCAGGTTCAGCTTCATGGTGCTTACGGCCGTGAGTTGCGGCGATTCACTCGCGGGTGTCTCGGCGGGCTTGGGCTTCTCAACTGTCGCCTCGGCTAATGGGATTCGTCGATCGTCCAAGACCGTGCGGCCGCGGATTATCCCCCGGGGAGTCTGGATCGCGGGGGGTGGCGGCTGCGGTGCCGGTGCTGGCGCGGGTTGGATCATCAACGGCGCGGCCTGCAGGAGCTTCGGATCGATCTTCAGCACCTGAACAGGCGGTTTGACGATTGGGTCGGCCGCCCCCCCAGGCTGGGTCTTGAGCTGCGCGGCTGCCCCCTCGGGTTCCGCAACCACCTTGATGACCAGATTCTCGAGACTGATCTCGGACTGCCATTTCTTGGTTACGGAGTACGTGCGCAAGAGTTCCGGAAGCGTCCTGCCCTCTCGGATCACCTCGAGTCGCAGACCCGTTGACTGGAACGCAGTTCCCTCGGGGAGATCGGGAGCCAGCGTCAGCAGCATATCAAGCTCCCCGTCGGCTGCCGGCGCGGGAACGACCACGACCGGAACGCCGGGCTGAGCCTCACCCTTGGCCCCGAGGACCGTGCCCCGCAGCTTCCTGCCCGCCATCCTCTTGTAGCTCACCCGCAACCCCAGACGGGTCTCAGTGTCCTCGGTCACAACTACCTTGGTGAGTTCTGACTTTCCACCCCCCAGGAGGTCGCCCAGGAGTGACGTTACATCCTGGTGCGGGCGCAGTTCGCTCCCCTGGATGCCGCTGAACCCGTCGGCCCAGGCCAGGCCATGCAGCAGAAGAAACGTGGCGGCCAGGGCTACGGGAAGTCCGGTGTTTCTCGCAGTGGCGGCAGTCATCGCTCATTCCCCCTGACGATGTATGACGCTTGCTGATGCGTCCGGCGAACTCGCGCTGATCCGGCTGGCTTGCAGGCTGACTGGCTCTTTTGGAGACGTGAGGATTCACGGGGCATTTGGACCGGGGAGGACTCGGAGCGACGCAGCCCGGGATAGTCATCCTCCGCGAACAGACCGGACCGGAAAGGGCCCGTAAAGCAGACCGGACCAGGCATGGCGCACTCCTCCCGATGCCTGGCGGGAAACACTCCGCCAGTCCTCCACCGTCCTCTAGTATATTCCCTGCCATGGGGGTGGTCAATCATGGCAGGGCAACGCAGCGTCTCCGTCCAACGCCCGACGCCCCACGGTTCACCGGGCAGTCCGGTCAGGCCGGGTGCTGCAGTTGGGGCAAACTGTCTGTGTCAGAGCGAAGGCGGTATCAACAACATCTTGCGCTTTCATTACCATCACATCGCCGTCGCCAATGCGCCCGTCGCGGATCATGCCCTGGGATCGCATCGCACGCTCCAGAGGATCCCATTCCAGCAGACACGGACCATTGCGCCACAGCACGCTCCAGGCAGTCTGGATCGACCCATCCTCCGCCAGGATCTTTCGCTCGTGCTCCCGGTACCCCATGCAGGGCACGCGAGCGATCGTCTCGCCGATGTGGGCGGCGGTGTTGGCGCGCATGCCCACCCCGAGGAGTACCACGAGGCCTCCGCGCGAGGCCAGCTTCCCAAGTGGCGAGCGCACGTCGAAAGTGAGTAGGTCCAGATGCTCGCTGGTCAGCCACTCGGCCAGCGGTCCGATCGCCGCGTAAGGGTGGGTGGGGTGAACGCTCCTGTGGGCTTCGGGACGCCGGCGCAGGGCTTCGGTGATCGCGCCGTTGATTGAAGGCGTCGTGCGCACGTCGAAGACCTCCGCCTGCCCGTGGTTGAAGGTGGGCACCATCACGGTTCCGCCGGGTGCAACGGCTTTCAGCAGAGCGTCAACCACGGTCTCTGCGCCGCCTTCGACGTACCCCAGGGCGCTCAACGAACTGTGCACCTGGATCAGCGCACCCGGGCCGATGCCCAGGTCACGCAAGCCCTGGACGATCATCTCCTCCGTCACGCGGGTTTTTTCGGCCGGGTCGTACATGGCTGTGCCTCCTTACACGATCGTCGTCCCCGTGCCGGCTGGGCCGAAAACTGTCGCTGCGCAGTGTCATCCGACTGGCCTCCGGCACGGCACCGCCGGGCAGATCAGGGCGCAGACCCGTGGGTTTCTCCGCTGCTGCAGGTTGTCCTGCCGGATCGCTCGCCGCGCTGGGACAGGACGATGATGATCGCGGCCAGCACCATTCCCATCGGCCAGATCCGCCAGACCGTGCGCCAGGCAACTGTCTGGCCGCGGGACTGCGCCACTGCAGACATGATCCTGCCCGAGGACCAGCCAGACAGCGCCGAGCCCGCATATGCCATGGCGTCCACGATTCCGGCTGCCTGCCCGGCGCCCTCTTTGCCGGCGATGTCCGCGGGCATTGCGCAGGCGATCAGGGATGCGGGCGGGGAGGACAGAATGCCCAGCGCAAGCAGCATCAGGGGAGCCAGACCAGGGACGTTCTCTACAACGGTGGGGAACAGGAAGGTCAGCGCGGCAAGAGCCAACATCGGCGGCAATACCGCCTTGAGGCCCAGCCGACAAGCGTACGCGCGTGAAAACGCGGCGATAGCAGTGCAGCCGATAGCGCCGCCAAGCGGCAGGAAGAAGGCGCGGCGCGAGGCGGCTTCGGCGCTGAGACCGCCCACTTCGGACAGGTAATGGGGCGTCCAGTCCAACAGGCCGTGGTAGCCGTAGATCAAGGCCGCGTTGGCGACGGCCAGTGCCCACAGACGGCGGTTGGCCAACACCGCCAGCCATCCGTTGTGATTGACTGCACGCTCCCGGGGAGCTGCATGGTCAATGTCCGACGGCAGCCCGGCCTCCTCGGGGCGAACCCGCACCGTCGCCAGGAACAGCGCTGCCAGCCCCAGGCAGATCCAGGCCGGAACCCAGAATGCATACCGCCAGCCGTACGAATCCGTGAGCCAGCCTGAGAGCAGCCAGCTGAAGCCCCCGCCAAGAATGTAGGAGGTGCCGATCACACCCGATGCCATTTCGCCGAGATGCCCTGGGAACCAATTGGCGATGATATGCACCACCGAAGTCCACCCGCAGGACTGGAAGTAACCGTTCGCACCCCAGACCGCAGGCATCCAGAAGAATCCCTTCAGATGGGCGAAAACCAGGTTCAGAAAGCCCGAAACTACCAGCCCCGCCGTAACCAACACTCGCGGCCCCAATCTGTCCGCCAGCGCGCCATTCACGAACTGACCGATGGCGTAAAGGACCTTCATGCATGCCAGGGTGGTTCCCAGTTGGCGTTTGGTGATGCCCTCCCGCGCCGAGAGATTCCCCTGGGCCGCGGCGAGGTTGACCCGGCACAGGTAGTACCCCGCGTAGACGATCCACAGCAGCGCGATGGTGCGGCGGCGCCAGAAGGAGAATGCGGCACGGAGATCTTCGGTGTAGGTTGGCTGCTGTGTTGGGGACATGATCCGGTCTCGTTGTGTGTGATGCGCAGAGATGGGTGAAGGTGCGAGGCATGGGAATATGGAATTAAGGGATGATACAACTTTGGTGGACAACTGGACAGGCCCCAGTGGCCTGACACACGGAGGCTTCACAGAATGGACGCCAATCGGCGCAAGCAGCTCATCAGGGACAACAAGCCGGCCGTTTTGTGGCCCGGCGAACCGCTTCTCGGCGGCTGGTATGGCGAGGAAGAGATCGAGGTGGTGGTGAAAACGATCCGGGCGTCGATGGACTGGACCGTAGGCTTCGGGTTCATCTGCCCCGAGATCGTGGAGTTCGAGCAGGCATTCGCGCAGTATTCGGGCACTCCCGACGCCGTGTCCATCAACGGCGCGGGAACCGGCCTGGACATGGCGGTGATGTGTCTGGACCTGGAGCCTGGGGACGAGATCATCGCACCGTCCGTGAATTTCCGGGCTGCCCCCACGGCCATCGTCGGCCAAGGCGGCACCTGGATACCCGGCGAAATCGATCCGCGCACCTTCCAGCTCGACCCGGCCGACGTGGAGCGCAAGATGAGCCCGCGGACGCGTGCGATCCTGCCCACCCACATGAACGGCATGCCCGCGCCCATCGCAGATTACCTGGAGATTGCTGAGAAGCACCCGCACCCGAAGCACGGACCGGCGAAGGTCATTGGTGACGCCGCCCGGGCGTGTGGCGCCGGTTACAAGGGCAAGAAGCTGGGCGCAATGGAATGGATGACCATTTTCAGCTTCCACACACAGAAGAATATGACCACCCTGGGGGAGGGCGGGATGATCACCTGCCATGACCCGGAGATCGGCACGCGGCTGCGGGCGCTCAGGCAGTTCGGGGGCGCGGATGGCTGGGGTAGCAACTACAAACTGACGAAGGTGCAGGCTGCGGTGGGCATGGTCCAGCTGCGCAAACTGGACGAGATGGTGGGCAACCGCAGGCGGCTCGCCATGCGCCGCAATGAGATTCTAGCGGATGTGCCCGAGCTCACTTGCCCCTTCGTCCCGGACGACGTGGAACACTCATTCTACCTGTACACCATGCTTGTCCCGAGGGAATGGGCCGGAGAGAAGCGGGACGCACTGTGCCGCATCATGGCCGAAGACTACAACGTGGGCTGTGTGGTGGCCAACCCTTGCCTGCACAAAACCAACCCGTTCCTCATGCGGCACGTTGGCAACGTGAGCCTGCCGGTGTCCGAAGAGATCGCGGACCGGCTCTTCTGCCCATCCTTGCATCCGACGATGACCGACGAGCAGAACGAGTTCATCTGCGCGGCGCTGATCGAGACGGTGGAGAGGCTGAAGTAGGGGGAGACGAGCTGCCGCGAGGAGCATTGACCGCGAGTGAACGGAGGGTTGCCGATGGGATCGTCAGAAGCGGCACTGGCTGACATTCGGGACCGGATTGTGGCGCGCTTTCGGCCTCGCAGGATCGTGCTCTTCGGCAGCCACGCCCGTGCGGAAGCCGACGAGGAGAGTGACTTTGATATCCTCGTGGAGATGGACAGCGACAAACCGCCGCCTGAGCGGAGCGTGGAGGTCAATCTGGCGCTAATGCCGCGGGACTACGCGCTGGACGTCCTTGTCTACACGCCCGCGGAAGTCAGACTGCTCAGGCGGCGCGCCGGGTCTTTCTTGCGGCAGATCGAGGCGGAAGGGAGGGTCCTGTATGACAGGGCCGGCTCCTCCTCCGAGTGAAGCCTGGTTGTCAAAGGCGCGCAATGATTTGCTCGCGATCGCCAACAACCTCCGCGCTGACGAGACGCCCTGGGACGTTGTTTGTTTCCACAGCCAGCAGGCCGCAGAGAAGGCCCTCAAGGCGGTTCTTGCAGCGTCCGGACAGATGCCCCCGCGCAGCCATGACTGCGCCCATCTCCTGGGGCTTTGCCCACCTGAGGCGGGGCTTCCGGCCACCCTTGCGCAGCCATGTGCGGAGCTTACGGGCTATGCCGTGATGGTCCGCTATCCGGCCGATCTCTACGAGCCCGATGCAGAAGCCGCAGTGAGAATGGTGCGCAATGCCCGGGAGGTCGTGCATTCCGTGCTTGCAGCGCTGGGCCTAGACTTGAGTGACCCCCTGGATCCTGTCCTGGGAGCCTACGCGGCCAATATCGGGGAATGCGGTGACATGACAGAGAGAGGCCCGGACGCGCACGGGCAGACTTGACTGAGACCTGCACTGGCTGCTCTGGCTACCCGTTCCCCGGAACCGCCGGGCGATAGCTCCATGCCTGGCGTTTCCAGATCTCCCACAGCGGCTCCATGCTCAGGCCCGGTGCACGGTTGCTGGAACTGAATCGCCGGTCGAGGATGGCGGGCTCATCCGCACAGAGGGGCAGGTCCGGCGCGCCCTGCACCGTAATCTGCAGGGGCATCTCGCCCCGCACCGATTCCCTCACGAACCGGGCGAGTACCTGGAACCAGGCGCCTGTGCCCACATCCTGCATACTGGCCCGCAGCGCCCCGGGAACGCGCCGGTCATCCATCATGATCGAATAAGCCGCCAGCGCCCCCGCGAAAACATTCTCGCGGGTGAGCGTCACCGGTTCCACATTGGGCAGGATCGGTTCTGTGGGGCCCAGAAGACGCTGGATGGGGATCTGCTCCGGCCAGCGGCCCTGGCGCCAGCAGAACTCGCAGGCGAAGGTGAGCATGCCCAAGACATCCGCGCAGGAGAAGCTGGTCCCGTAGTCCACGAGGTAGTTCAGCCGGTCCTGCATTCTCCCCGCGAGGCTCACCAGCTGGTCCATCGTCACCCACTTGCCGGATGGCTCGTGATCTCGGTCGCACAGGGCCGAATACGTCGTCAGGTTCACGTCGGCCCGGGACTTGAGCCAACGGATCTGCCTGCGAAGGAAGTCAAAGGCCGCCTCGCTGTCCTCATCTGAACGCGGCTGGGCGGGGCGGATGTTGGCCGGGCGGGGATAGGGGCCGGGCGCACCATGGCGGAAGAGCATGGCGTACTCATACAGGCTGCCCCAATCGGAGTTCACCCAGCACGTCGGGTGGCCGACGATGGTGATGAAAGACTGGGTCTCAGCCATGCGGTCGAATTGCATCTGGAACTTCGCAAGCTCCGCATCAACATCCATGGGGGCCTTCGTGGCCGCGCGATTTGTGGGGTCCAGCCGCTGGTCCCAGGCGGGCTGAGAGCTGAGCGTGCAGTTGGAACGCCCCCAACTCAGCCAGTTCATGACCCACCCCCTGGGGCCGCCGGCATTGCACCGGACCCCCGCCAGTTTGAGCGCATACGCCATTTGTGGGCACCATTGCGCTTGATGCACGCACCAGGCCACGGGGAACTGCCCGGTTATCTCGGCCACATCATTGAGCCCGGGCGCCTCCACATTGAGTGCGAACGCCACGGCCTCGTCCCAGGTCATCTCCTGCCCGTAATGAAGAGCGGGAATCGGGAATTCGCCCCAGTAGTTGCCGTGGTAGCAAGTCTCGTGGTCGCGCATCGCGTCCAGAACATCTCGCCGGCCGCGCTGGCGGATGACCCGGGCCTTCTCTCCGGCAGTGAAGAGCGAGGCCTGGACACCCTCTTCGCTGAAGATCCGGCAGATGCGCAGGAGCGCATCGTCCGAGTTCTCATTGATGGGGTCCTCGACATCGAAACCGAAGACGACATCGATCATGAGAGGGCCTCCAGGACTATCAGCAGAGCGGATTCACGCCACGAAGGTCCCCGCGCCGGTCTTCGGAAGCTCCTCGCGGGCCTGTTTCACGACTTCCTCGATCTGCGCGAGCCCGGGCCTCTCCACCGGTTGCCAGGAGGCCACAAGTTCTTTCCAGCGCGCATTGGCGGCCTGCGCGATCTTTCCCTCGAGACGCTGGTCGGGCGGCGGATAATTGACAGAGCGGTCCATGAGTGCCGGCAACCACAGACAGTCGCGGAAGTTCCGCGCGGTGTGTTCGAGGCCGATGAAGCTGCTGCCATAGGCCTCGGTGGCTTCGAGGATCGCATCGAGGCCAACGGCCTCGTCGCTTACATCGAGGTCCTGGTACAGACCGAAGAGCGCGCGGTCGATCTCCAGGTCGATGAGGAACTGGACCGGGGAGAATGCTCGTCCGGCGTCGATGAGACCGGGACTGCCGATGCGCGGTGCGAGCCCCCGGGCGTTGGCGATGAACAGGGACTTCGCCACTTTTTCGAACGCGATCTGCAGGCCCGGCACCTTGCCGTCCACGTACCCCCATCCCGCGACGCTCACGCCACCGCCGTAGCAGTGGTCGAACAGCTCGCAGATGCCCACGTCCTGGCGCACAGGTTCCGGCCCGCCGAAGCATCCCCGCGAAGTGCGCGGGTCCAGGACCCCGGTGCAGACTCCCGCGCGGAAACCTGTCACGCGCGGCTGCAGGGCCAGGCCACCGACCCACCCGGCAAGGATCTCCGCGGCACCGACAACGATGGCGCCGGCCTGTGTGACCGGGGCGCTAAGGCCCGCGATGCACATGCTCCCGCCGCCCACAACAGTCTTCCCGTAGTCCGGCGCGAGGCGCATGAGTTCGCCCATGCGCTCGCTGATGCACAGAGGCGAAGGCAGCCAGCCGCCTCCTCCGATGTAGCGGGTGCGGTCTCCGTAGAGGATTTCCCCGAAGCGTTCGAAGTAGGGGTTGTGCAGAGCCAGCAGGGAAACGGCTCCGATGGGCTTGTCCGAGTTGGCTGCGACGGTGAGGAAACTCTCCAGCGGCTCGAGCAGCTGATTGATGCCTACCACCGAGACTGCCGCCGCGACGGACTCCACCTCGGGGAGCATCTGGCCCAGTCGCGTCATGGCCACCAAGTCGTCTATCGTCGCGTTGCGGGCTGCGCCTGTGTCGAAGTCATAGTAGACCGGCGCGATCTCGAATCCCAGCGCCTGGATGCAGCGCCCGGCGGTGGACGGCTTGCCGGGCTCGTGGGCGAGACCATTGGATTTCTGCAGCGCAACGGCCTCATCAATCAGCGCGTCTGTGAGGCGTGCCCGGCGCACTCCCGGATCGACCTGCGCGCCCTTGGCCGCAAGGGCATCCAGCATCCCAGGGTGATGCACCCACACCCCGCGTTCCTTGAGGATCTTGCGCACGGCGGCGTCCAAAACCGCGGCCTTTTGCTCATCGACGACGGTCCAGTCGCGGGACATTTGCGCCTCCAGATGTTCGGATTGCCGCGCGGGAGTCACCGCGCAGAGCTCACTTCTTCTCAGACTCGTCGCCGGACTGCCACCTCTTGGATTTTGGGCCCTTGCGGGCGCTGCCCAGGCTTCCCCCCGGGGGTGGCATGGCAGGCGGCGCAGCTGCCTTGACGTCCTTGCGGGGTGTCAGAGGTGGCGCGGCCGGCGGGGCTGCAGGCGGCGCAGCCGGGGCAACCACGTCGGACTTCGCCGTCTCTCCCCCGGAGGCTTCGGGGTCGGGATGCTCAGAGTGCATCTCGGAGATCGGCACAACTGGAGCGCCTCCGACCAGCTCCTCCATACCGTGGTCAGGGGCCGGGATGGTCTCGAATATCTCTTCGACGTCTTCGTCAACAGTCGGCGTTGGCGCGGTGGGGGCTTCCACCGGTCGCAGCAGAGCGCGGCTGTACACGAGCCCCTGAAGCTTTTCGATCCCCGGCGCGCGGCTCGCGAGGCTGAAAGTGTAGCCGAGGATGAAGGTGCCTACACAGCCGAATGCCGAGAACCACAGGCCGTCTACCTTGGTGGCGAAGGCCACGTAGATCAAGGCTGCCGAGCCCACCAGAGCGCCGAGGAGCGTCCCGATGCCAGTTGCGCGCTTCGTGAGCATCCCCAGCAGGAAAACCCCCAGCAGCGGACCGCCCAGCAGCCCCATGATCTTGTTGGTTGCTTCGACCAGGGTTCCCAGTTTCTCCATCTGGAAGGCAACGGTCATCGCCAGCAGGCCGAAAGTCGCTGTGAGCCAGCGGGAAAGCACGAGCATCCGATCAGGGTCGGGGTCAGACTTCCGGAAGCGGGCATAGAAATCAATCATGCTCGCCGTGGTCAGCGCGTTGAGCCCCGAGGAGACCGTGGACATGGTGGCTGCGAAGATGGCGGCGATGAGCAGGCCGGGTACCCCGTGGGGCAGTTCGTTGACCACGAAATAGGGCATGATCCGGTCGGGCTGCCTCAGGTTGGTGGGCATGCTCTCCGGGTGGCTCTGATAGAATGCGTACAGCACCGCGCCCATCAGATAGAAGATCACCACGATGGGGACGGTGACGATGAGCTTGAACCAGAGAGACTTCTGCGCTTCCGGCAGGCTCTTCGCGGTCAGGTACCGCTGAACTGAGATCTGATCAGTGCCCATCTGCACCAGGTTTGAGAAGAAAGGTCCGATGAGACAGCCCCAGAGAGTGAAGCGCGCGGTCAGGCTCCAGGATGTATCCCGGAAGATATTGAACTTCTCGCCCTCATTGGCAATCTCGATCGCTCCCTGAACACCTCCGGGAATGCGCGATATGGCCATCCAGCCCACGATGAACATCCCGCCGAACAGCACGAAGAACTGCATGACGTCGGTCCAGATGACCGCCTTCATGCCGCCAAGAGTGGTGTAAATGGTGGTCAGGACAGAGATCGCGATGATGGAGAACCACAGCGGCAACCCGGTGACTTCAGCGATCGCCATTGCAGGCGCATAGATGGCCAAAGCCAGGTAGCAGATGACGCGAATAATGAACATGGCCGAGGACCAGGTGCGGACGCTGATGTCAAATCGTTTCTCCAGGTACTCGTAGGCGCTGTAGAGGTTCAGGTTGTAGAAGAACGGCAGGAAAACCAGGGCGATGATGGGCGTAGCGATGAAGAAGGTGAGGAGTGACACGGCGTAGGTCATGTCATGGTTGAAAACCTCGGTGGGCGCGCCGAGGTAGCTGATGCCACTGAACAGCGCGGCGATCACCGAGATGGACACCATGAACCAATTCATGCTCTGGCCCGCAAGGAAATAGTCCTTGATGGACTTCTGCTCCTTGACGAACCAGACACCGATGGCGACCGACGCCAGGATGTAGAGAGTGAATACGATGTAATCCACGCTGTTGAAGCCGATGAGGTTGAACATGGGCGGGAAAGACCTCCCCCACAGAGGGGAATCGGGTTTTGTTCGGCTCCGGGCAGGGCCGGGCGGGAGCGGCGCCTATTGTGCACGACCCTCTGCCAACCAGTCAATCGCGGCATCCATGAGCGGCATGAAGGGCATCGCCGGGCCGGACTTGACCGGACTGCGCAAGGCTCTCGTGCCCACCAACAGGACCTTCCCGTCAGCCACCACTAAGCGCCCCCCCTGTTCATTTTCCCAGGCCACCACGAAAGCTCCCCGGCCCGCCTTTGCCACGGGTTTGGCAGTGCGGGACCAGATGTGGACGCCCCAGGGCATAGTCGGCAGGGCGCCCAGACCTTCGGTGATGGGGTGCTCCCCGTTCAGCGTGGGCCCGGCCTCACGCACCAGGGAAACAGAGATATCGTACTCTCGAAGCAGTGCGTTGAAATCCAGCAGGCGGATGGTGTAGGGCAGCTTTGCGTGGGCCAGGCACAGCACTCGCCCACCAAGATCAACATACTGGGCAAGCGCCAAGGCCTCGTCCACATCATAGGGCCGGGTGGAGGAGACCACCACCAGCGCCGGCGGGTTAGCGAGGGCCAATGCCAGAGGCGACTGCCCCGACGGCTGCAGGTAACGCACCGGCAGGCCCAGCCGCGCCAGGGTCTTCTCGAGGTTCTCGGCGATCAGGTCCCAGTCGTCATCCGCGGCCAGGATGTCCACGAGTATCGTCCCGCCGAAGTCGCTGGACGGCTCATCGCGACGACGCCCCAAAGTGCTGCGCATCGGCCGGGGACGCCGGTCTTCGACGGCGCCGGGCCGCAAGGGATTGCCCCCCAGGGCCGGCTGCGCCGCATCCGTGGCATCCGTGGGCAGGCCCTCCATGACAGGCTCCGCATCCTCGCTCTCCATCAACCAAAGGCAGGCATTGGCCAGGAGGCGCGCCTGGTCCGCTGTGGGCAGGGCGTCCCGGTCGGCCGTGACCATATCCAGCGGCAGCACCACCACCCGCCCCTCGCCGCTGGTGGCCCGAGCTGCCACGGTGGGCTCGCCCTGGGTCGCCAGAGCCTTGCGGGTCTCGCCCCTGACCGCGGTGCGGTATGAGGTCTCCGGAAGCCTCCCAACGCCGGATGTGATGGAGTCGGCGAGCAACTTCGGCGCAGCGCGTGGAGTGCGCGCGCTGGCCAACTTCATCCCGAGCGGTTCCAGTATGGCGTTGGCGGGTGCGATGTGACGCGTTGTGGAGCCATACAGGAGCAGCAGGCCGCCACCCTCGTTCACGAAAGTCTGCAGGATCTTGATGTCGTCGGCATCGTAGGTGTGGTCGGAGTAGACCACGATGGCGTCTGGCTCGCGCGCTGCCTCGTCTCCCGATTTCGCGACGGTGAACCCCAGGGGCTCCAGTGCGGCGGCGAGAATGGAGTGGATCTGCCCCGGCTGCCCGGAACCCGGCATGTCCACCAGGACCACGCCGCGGTCCTGGGCGATGGCGGGCAACATTATTCCGACCATGAGACAGACGACTACCGGCGCCAGTCTTCGCTGCGAGTTCATGGTCACCACCAAAGGGGATCGCATTATTCCGCCGGCGCACCCTCAGGATAGTCAACCGGAAGCCCGGTATCCAGAGACTTGTGTATTGCCTCGGCAATTGCGACCGCTGCCAGGGCATCTTCGCCGCTGATGAAGGGCTGGACATCGTCCAGAACGCAGGCCGCGAAGTGCTCCAACTGGGTGCGCAATGCGCCGTGCTGCTGGTCCAGCATGACGGGGCCGTACGCAATGTCCGGGCGCCGGGCGCGGTCCATGCCGGCGATGTCCAGGGATTCATCTCCGACGCGCACGGCCACGCGCCCGGCAGTGCCCACCACTTCGAGGCGCGCGTCCAGGGTGTTCGAGACGCCCTCGGGCACCACCCAGCAGGTCTCCAGGCAACCCACCGCTCCGTTGGCGAACTTCATGAGTGTGAAGATGGTGTCCTCACGGTTCAGGTCCGCCAGCACCTTGCTGCAGCTTTCGGCGTACACGCGCACCACCGGGGAATCCGCGAACCAGCGCATGATGTCGATATCATGGACACCCAGGAAGAAGGCCACCGACGTGCGCGGGGCGATGCGGCGGCCACTGGCGGTAATGTTATTGCGCCGACCGAAAACCTGAATGATGTCGCCGACCTCGCCCTCCTCGATGGCCTGCTTCGCCACGGCATAGCGCGGGTCGAACCGCACGCAATGGCCGGTAAGCAGCTTGACTCCTGCGGCGCGGCAAGCGTCGAGAATGGCCTGCGCGTCGGCCACAGAGGTCGCCAGGGGCTTCTCCACGAGGATGTGCTTCCCCGCTTCCGCCGCGGCAATGCAGGCCTCGCGGTGTGACTGGTCATCAGTGCAGATACTCACGAGGCCGATCGCGGGGTCGTTCAGCACTTCGGCGAGACTCCCGGCGGCCTTACAGTCATGCCGGGAGGCGATCTCCGACGAACGGTCTGCAACCACGTCGAAGACGCTGACAAGACTTGTCCGGGGCAACTCGGCCCAGATGCGGGCATGGCGTTCGCCCATCATCCCGAGACCGACGACGCCACAACCAATGCGATCAGGCATGGTAATTCTCCCTCCTGGCGGACTATGCAGCCATTTCCGCTTGCCTCGCGCCGGACCTCCCCAGCCGTCATTCGACCGACGTGGCGGCCTGGATGGTGAGCTTCCGCAGTTGGTTGCTGGTGTTGGTCAGTTTCCCGGACCCGTTGACCATGGTCAGGTGAACCCAGAATTCCCGGATGCCTTTCGCCCGGGGTTCAGCCGACAGGTCAAGCTGAAGCACGCCCTGGAAGCGGCGGTCGCCGGCACGCTCTTTGCCCTGGGTGGTGGCTTCGGCGATTACTTCGGACCCGTCCAGCGAGAACCCGAGTGTGTTGTGGCCGCCGTGACCGGCAAGCGCCAGGCAGTCCACCTCGACAGTGCTCACGTCCAGCGGTCTGTCGCTCACGAAATGCTGGCGGATTCCTGCGCTAACCCCATAGCCTTCAATGCCATGGGTGGATAGCGCCCCGGGTTGCCAGACCAGGTTCTCGCCGCCGAAGGTCTCGCCAATATGCAGGTACCGCTGGCTCTGGAAGTCATCCTGGTAGGTCACCTTCGCCGGGCCGCCGCCCACGGGGGCTTTCAGCAGGTTGTAAGCCTTCTCCTCGGGGCCGGCGAAGCTGCCGGTCACTTCGAGCAGATCCAGCGCAGGTGACGGCCCATCGCCGCCCTGCATCGACACACGCACCCACAGGTTCGAGCCCTTCATATCCGACAGCGCGCAGGACGGGCCGTTCCCGGAGTCGCTCTCAGTCCAGCTCCGGCCGTCCGCGGAGAGTGCAACGGCGAGCTTGCCCTGCCCCTCCGCTCGGACCTGCGGCACCGCGATCTGGAAGGGCGTCCACAAGTGGTAGATCAGCTCTGCCTTCCGGGCTTCCCCCGTCCCCTTGAGTCGCAGCGTTTTGTCTAGACTGGACCACGACAGGTTCAGGAACCCGTGAATCGTGGCTCTGCGCAAGAAACCGTCGGTGGCGAAATCATCCATGAATGTGAACCTGCCGGTCTCATCGCCCGACACCTCCACGGGCCCGGCGTATGAGTGCTGCGCTGCCTCCTCCGGGAGCCGCGAAGCGTCCAGGCGGTGGCAGTCCTCGAAGGTGCGCAGCATCCAGCCGCGCCACTTGGCCGCTTCCGGGTCATCGGTCTGCATGTACACATTCACGCTGCCCAGCGGTCCATGTACGCAGAAGTAGAAGACCGGGATGTTGAACTCGCGGCAGACCCGTACCTGCTCCTGGGAGCACTGGAAGGAATTGATCCCGGGGGTGGCGTTGATGCAGGCGACCACGGGCTTATCGATGACAATAAACCGCATGAGATGCTTGCGGAAGGTGTCGTAGTCCATGCCGTAGGCGTCAAGAATCCAGCCGTCTGCCTTCTGGTCACAGCGCGGCCCCATCGGCATGGAATACCACTGGTACACCGGACCGTCATATTTCGCCTTCACGTGGTCATAGATGGCGTTGAGGTAGTCGAAGCCGCCCTGCCAGTCCACCTCTTCCTCATGCAGGAAGATGAGGTCCACCAGGGACAGGTCCAGGGCATCCAGGATGCGGTCGGTGTCGGCGAAAACTTCCTCCAGCGGCTTCTTGTGGCTCACGCGATCCCAGGTATACAGGCCGACCATCACGAACTGGCCGCGCTCGTGGGCATCGCGGACCCGTTTCGCGTAGCCTTCGGGGTTCTGGGTGGCCGCGAACTTGAAGTTGGTGAAGTCCAGGAACTCATAGTCGACCGCGTAGATGCCGACCTTCGAGAAGTCCAATCCCGGAGGCCCCTGCGCGAAGGCTGCGACACAGAGACAGACTGCGGCTGCGAGCACCATCGATACGCGGTTCATGAGGGTGTCCCTCGCTTTCCATGGATGGGTCAGTAGTCGCAAGTCTTCTCGTACTCATCCAGCATGGCCATGAAGTTATCGTATTTCGTGCCCCAGCCAATGCTATGGCTGGCGCCAAGGATCAGCCCGCCCCCGCGCTTTGCGGTCTCCATGGTATGGCGCACCTCGGCCCGCACGTCCTCAGGCGTGCCGCTGATGAGCACGTGCAGGTCCACGCCTCCCCAGGCCGCCACCCGGTTCCCGGTAGCCCGCTTGACGAAAGCCGGGTCCATGCCCGCCTGGGGCTGGAGGGACTGCAGGCAGTCGATCCCGGCATCGGCGAGGTCGTCGAGGATCGGGCGGTTGTCGCCGCAACTGTGCTGGAAGAAGTGCAAGCCGTGCTCATGGGCCGCCTGCGCATTGGCCCGGACAGCCGGTAAGAACAGCCTCCGGAAAGCCGCCGGGGACACGAAAGTGCCGGTGGTGTGGCCAAAGTCAGTGCCATTGAGGACCGCATGCCAGCCCCGGTTGCGCCAGAACTCCATGCGCTTGCGGCTGGCCGCGATACTGGACTGCACACAGGCCTCCACGGTCTCCGGGTGGTCGGCGATCTCCACCAGCCCGCGTTCCCAGCCGCCAAGCAGCGCCTGCTCGGTGGCCATAGGCATGTCGCCGATCAAGTAGCGGTCCGGTGGCAGCAGGGGCTGCACGGCATCGAGCACCTCATACACGGAATCATCAGGCGGGCCGACTTCCGGGTCTGCGGGGAACTGCTCCGGGCTGAACTCTCTCCTCCATTCGGTGGGGTCGTGCACCATGGAGATCTCATTGGTGACAGCCGAGAGCTTGTAAATGCGCCCCGCGCTGTCCTCCCAGGCATCGTCGGCTATCCTGCGCGGACATTCAGGTACATAGCCTTTCGGGGGCACCAGGGCCATCTTCGCGATGGGGATCACATCATAGATGTCCAGCTTCCGGTACAGCTCCGGGAGGTCCTGGATGAGGCCCTCTACGACTTCATCGCGCCGACCTTCCCAGAAGGCGATCTGTGTGCGCACCTTATCGCGGATGTAAGTGGGTCTGCCCAGGACGCGCTCCGCGATGTCGCAGTCGATGACGAACTCGCCGATAGGCACGCGGTCGGGCTCCTGGAACGCCAGTGCCATTCTGACGCGCTCGATGCTGTTCATTGGGCCTCCAGTTGCCTGCGTATGATGACGGGAGGTTTCCACGTGCGGCTCAGAGAATCCTGTGAGCCCTGTTGAGTGAGACCTGTCCCGACGTCTCGCCGGTACGTGGAGGTGTGCCGTGGCCCTGCGTCTCCTGATTTGCGTGGTTGGAGCTTGCTATCTGACATTCTGCTGGGGAGAGCCGGTGGACCCGATGGATTCCTTCAACGTGCAGTGGGATTCGATGAGCGCGGATTCCTCGGGCTCAATGCCCTTGGGGAATGGGGATGTGGGCCTCAACGTGTGGGTGGAGCCGGGCGCCTTGTGCTTCTACATCAGCAAGACCGACGCCTGGAGCGACAATGGCCGCCTGCTCAAGCTGGGCCGCGTGCGCATGGCACTGAACCCGGACCCCTTCGTGAACGGCGTCCCCTTCCGGCAGTCCCTTATTCTGCGCAAGGGTGCGGTGGAGATCAGCGCCGGGCCCGCGGGGAACACGATCTTCTTGCGGGTCTGGGTGGATGCGAACCGTCCTGTGGTTCTGGTCGAAGGCTCAGGCGACCAGCCCTTCACGATGTCCGCCGCAGTGGAGGTCTGGCGCACTGAACCCCGGGAGATCAAGGGCCGCGAGATGTTCAGCGCCTACGGCATGACGGGTTCACCGGAGCCGGTGTTGGTGCGTCCGGATACCGTGCTGCAGGGCCAGGAGGACCGTGTGGTCTGGTTCCACCGCAACGAACATTCGGTCTGGCCGATGACCCTTGACCTGCAGGGCATGGGGGCGTGGAGGCAGCAGGCAACCGACCCTCTGCTCAACCGGACCTTCGGCGGCATCATGCGCGGCGAAGGGCTGGTCAGTGACGGGCCGCAGAGGCTGGTCTCTGCAACGCCGGCGCGGGAGCAGACTCTGGAAATCGCGGTCCACACGGCAATCACCGACACTGCCGAGGCGTGGCTATCGCAGGCGGAGGAGGTGTTGTCCGAGGCCGGGCAGATACCTGTCGATGGACGCCGCGCGGCCCACGAGCGGTGGTGGGATGAGTTCTGGGGCCGCAGTTGGATCCGCGTCTCGGGTCCGGCGCCATCGAGCCGCATGACCACCAATGACCTCCCACTTCGCATTGGGGCTGACAGTGACGGCGCGAATCGGTTCCTGGGGCATATCCGCGAGGTTCGCATACTGGGCCGGGCGCTGACCGGTCGGGAGATCGCCGCGCTGGCTGCCGGGGAGCCGCTGGAGGACCGGTCCGGCCTGCTCATCGACTGGGCGCTGGATGGCCCATCCTGGCAGACCACCGCCGAAACCGCCCGGCTCGACCTGCCCGGGAAGATCGTGGGGGATGTGGTGTTCGAGGACGCTGACGGCCTGCCCGCGGCGCGGTTCGATGGGAGTGGCTGGATCGAAGCGGCGGACTCGGATGCGCTGGACCTGACCGATGCGGTAACCCTCGCGGCCTGGGTGCGTCCCGACGAGCTTTCTCAGGCGGGGGCGCGCATCATCGACAAGTCTCGCGCCGGGACCTCGAACGGTTACCTGCTGGATACCTACCCCGGGAACTCGCTGCGGATGATCGTGGAGCCTAACACCGTGCGCCATGACGCGAAGCTTCCCGTGGGCAAGTGGTCGCACGTTGCCGCGACCTATGATAGCCGCACCGGAGAGCAGCGCCTGTACGTAGATGGCAGGCAGGTCGCTGCGGCGGACCTGTCCACGGGTGCGCATGAGATCACCCGCGGGTATGTGCTGCAGCGGTTCATCTCCGCCTGTGCGGGACGAGGCAGGTTCCCAATCAAGTTCAATGGGTCCCTGTTCACCGTGGACGCAGTGGAAGACGGCCAGAAACTGGACGCCGACTACCGCCGCTGGGGTGGCCCGTACTGGTTCCAGAACACCCGCCTGGCCTACTGGCCCATGCTCGCTTCCGGCGACTTCGAGATGATGCTGCCGCTGTTCCGCATGTACATGGATGCCCTGCCCTTCGCCCGGGAACGCACGCGAGTCTATTTCGGGCATGGCGGGGCGTTTTTCCCGGAGACCATTACCTTCTTCGGGGCATACGCCAACGAGAACTACGGCTGGGACCGCACCGGCAAGCCGGTCTCCCACGTGGACAACACCTACATTCGCTACTACTACTCCGGCGCTCTGGAACTGGTGGCGCTGATGCTGGAGTATCTCGATCACACCGGAGATGCTGCCTTCGCGCGGGAGATGCTGGCGCCTTTCGCGACAGAGATTGTGGGTTTCTACGACCAGCATTACCCGCGTGACGCTGCCGGGAAGCTGCGCATCGAGCCCTCCCAGTCCCTTGAGACCTGGCAGAAGGCGAACAACCCTCTGCCGCCGATTGCGGGGCTGCGATGGGTTCTGCCAAGACTGCTTGCCCTGCCGGAGGGCGCCTGCTCCGCAACGGTGCGCGGCGACTGGCAGCGTCTCCTGGGAGAGCTGCCGGAATTGCCGATGAAGGACGGGGTGGGTGGCCCGATCCTCGCAGGTGCTGAAGAGATACTGGAAGAGGCGCGCAACAGCGAAAACCCCGAACTATACGCGATCTTCCCCTACCGGCTGTTCGGAGTGGGGAAGCCGGGCCTGGAGATGGCAAGGCGCACTTTCGAGCAGCGGCGGGTCAAGGGCAGCCGGGGCTGGCAACAGGATGATACCCAGGCTGCCCTCCTGGGTCTGGCCCGAACGGCGCAGGAATTGATTTCGCAACGTTTTGCTCAGAAGGATCCCGGCAGCCGATTCCCCGCGTTCTGGGGCCCGAACTTTGACTGGGTGCCGGACCAGGACCACGGATCCAACGGGCTGATGGCCTTGCAGACCATGCTCTTGCAGACCGACGGCAGGCGCATCCTGCTTTTCCCAGCCTGGCCGAAGGACTGGGACGTCGATTTCCGCCTGCACGCACCGGGAAACACGGTGCTGGAAGGAAAGCTCGCAGGCGGAGAACTGCAAAGCCTGACCGTCACCCCTCCCGAACGACGGGTGGATGTCGAGGTGCTGGAGCCCCAGTAGACGCTGTGGCTGAATATTCTACGGGGCAAGAGTCACAGTGCCCCAGTTCTGCGGGCCTTCGAGGATCCGGCTTTTCGATGCCGGCCAGGCCGCGGACAGGCGATGCCCCAGTGGCGTCCCCTGCAAGGCCAGCGCGAGCTTCCACGAGTGGCCTGCCTGCGGCGGTCGGCCGATGGCTGTGGAGGGGATAAGCGCTTCGATGACGACGCCGGTGCTGTCCACTGCGACCGTGCCGGATATCCGGGCATCGTCGTAGATGGTGTTCGGGAGAGCGCCGCGTTTCCACTCGCCCGCGTATAGCCGCCAGCCCTGATCAGTCTGTGTCGGGGTGAGCCAGAACTGGTGGGAACTGTTCCCCCAGGCGGCCGCGGAGAAGTCGCAGTCGATGAAAACCTCAGCGCAGGTGAGGTCCCAGAAGTCCCTCGGGTCCCCTGTCTGCATATCCGCGGAGGGGATACGACAAGCCACAAGCAGGCCCTCGGGCGACCAGGCGAGGCGCGCTTCGAAGGGTGCGGTGAGGTCGGACCTCTCCAGGAAGCGGCCGTCCAGGGCAGGAATTGCGGCCCAGTCGGACAAGTCGCCGTCAAGCTTCAGTTCCGAAGCTTCGGGGACCGCCAGCCTTCCCGGCCGCAACCACACCACCTGCTTCAGCCCTCCGGCAAGCTCAACGGTGGCAGGCACCGGCTGATAGAGCCCTCCGGCGGCCTGGAAAGTGGCCTCCAGCGCGTTGCCCGGTCCCGGGGCGTCCACGAGGATGCGCCCGTGATCTTCAGCCACCGAGACGCCCACAATCTCCCGATGGGCTTTCAGATGCAGACGCGACGCTTCCCCTGGCATGAAAGGCTCGCTCTCCGGCTTCACCGCCGGGAGTACGCGCAGTTGCGGATGCCAGACACGAGACCAGCCGTCGCCACTTACCCGGGCGGTGATCGAGTAAAGACCCGGATCGGCGTCGGGCTTGCAGGTGAGCGTGGCGAGCGCCACGTCGCCTCTCCTGCTCCACTCGCCGGCAGTGCAGGGTCCGGCGACCTCAAGGGGTTCGGGAACCCCGCTGCCGGGCCTCAATTCAACGGTAATCTCCTCGCCGACCGACAGCAACAGGCTGGACGGCGATAGCCAATCCGCGCCCAGTTGCCCCTCCCAGCCAGCCGGGAGTGAGGCCAGGCTGAAGTACTGTACGGACGGGGTGATCCGTGCGGGGTGCACCGGATTGCCGAAGATATCCAGCGCAGGAACGCCCCGCAGTTCCGCGGGTACTGGGTACTCGGCGCGCACTGACCACGCAGCGGCGATCAGGGACCCGTCCGGACTGCGGAAGACCAGGCACCAGCGGTCCTGACCGATATCCACCGACCCGAGCAGCTCTGCGCGGGCAGTGAGCGCACTCACGGCGGCCAAAGCGGCACCCGCGGGACGGAGGGTCTGGGACAGGTCCAGCAGGCCGCAGGTCGCGAAGCGCCCGGGAAGGCCCTCGACGTCGCGGTCGTAGTACCAGAAAACCTTGTCCGTGCCACACAGACGCGCGAGCAGGTATACGCGCGCAAGATAGAGGGCCTGCAGACGGTCCCCAACCGCCGGTCCCCGGGACGCATCCCAGCCCACTTCCGTGAGCCACGCCTGCTTCCCGGCTCCATGCGCCAGGCGGTTGATCCTGCGAAGTTGGTCCAGGAAGGTCATTCCCTGGTCGCGGTCCTCGCCACCCACATTGATGTCTCCAATCGCGATCTCGGGCGCGATTGTGCCGGTGTAATAGTGGTAGTTGACCACGTCGTACAGGTCGCGCTCCGGGGAGTCGAGTAGTGCGCGCTCATCGTCGTAGCGGATCCCTGCGGTGCCGTTGAGCACTACCCGGGCCTTGCCCGCATCCCTCAGGCCCTCGGCGGCATTGCGGATGAGATTGCGGTAATTGGACAGATCGAACCTGCGGCCGGGGAAAGCGTACTCGGCCTCGTTATCCAGTTCCCAGTACGGGGCTTCCGGGAACGCTCTGGACAGTCGCGCGAATCCATCCCGGATTGTCTGACCGTCCTCAATAAACGCGGTACCCTCGGCATTGCGGAAGGATCCCTGGGCGACGGGCAGGATCGTGATCCCGGCCGCGTCCGCCGCATCCCAGACCGCCCGGAAGTCGAGACCGTTGCCGATGGGTGCGGTCTCGCCTTGCTTCAGCCAGCCCCAGGAGTAGTCCCGCGCCCAGTGAATGCCGCAGGCCGCGAGGATCGGCCACTTCGCTGCGAGGTGGGTGTTGACGCCAATGGAAGAGCCCAAACGCTGCACCGCATCCAGACGTGGCACGGCCAAGGTACGCACCAGGCGCTGCTCGCAGGCAGCGACGGGGGATTGCCCACCACGGGCCCAGAGTTCCAGGTGCACCGTCACCGGGCCAAAGCGCTCCATGGGGACGGGGATCTCGGTGCGCCACGAGCCGGCCAGCTTCACGGGGAGCGGCGCCGGTTCGCTCGGGAGGCCCTCCCAGGGAATCAACTTCATGCGGAGTTCGTAGGTCTCGACGCCGGTCTCCCAGGTGAAGGCCGAGACGTGGACCAGACCCGTGTTCCCGGTCACGAGGCCGCCCTCGCTCCCCGGCCGAGCCGAAAGCACCGGGGCGTCGGGCAGATCGAGCAGTTGCTGGTCGGTGTCCACGGCGAGGGTCAGGCGAGAAATGAGAGTGGTCAGATTGTCCGGGCGACGATCGTCCCAGTTATGGAGTGTGATGGACTTGAGGGTCAGGGGTTGCTTCGCGGTATGAGGGACATCCACACCCAGCTTCTTCCAGCCGCCGAAGTCCAGCCTGCCCAGCCCGAGCTTCATGTCCTTGCCGTCGGCGTCGTCGAAGTGCACTTCCAGCGCATGGGCCGTCCCGGTTCCGCGCACCCACAGACTCACGCGCCGCACCGGGTACGGCACCGGCACGAAGGGTACCCCAGGTTCCAGCGAGAAGAAGCGGAACTCCTCGTCTCCCGGCCAGTTCACCGTGACCGCGAGGCTTCCGGTGTGCTCGACCGTGTCTGAAGCGATAGGCTCCGGGCCATCCGGAACGACCATACAACTGCCCGGCGCCTTGTTCCAGGGCCCCGGCGACCACGCACCCGGAATATCGAGGTCTCCCACAACACGGTAACCGAGAGCCGCACATGCGGGAAAACTCGCTGCTAGACAAAGGATCGTGAGCGCGAGGCCGGCCAGACTGGGTAAACGTGCGTGCGCCATCCCTTGTACCTCCCGGCGGAGACGTGGATCCCTGACGCCCAGCGCAGTATAGCATATGTGAGGGAAGCGGCGTCTCCGGCCTTGCGAAGGGGCCTCAGGCCCCCTATAATGACGACCGGCAAGCGAACAGACGTTCCTGTCTGAGGGTGAGGCGTTTGACGCGCGATGATGGCGACCGGATACGCGACTGGGCGCAAGACCTGAGGCAGGCGAACTTTCGGCTGCGCAGGCTGGGGGAGCGCAAACAGGCATCAGACGAGTCCCGGCAGGTGCAGGCAGACGGCCCCGCGCGCCTGGAAGAACTCGTGCCGGGGGTCGAGATACCCTCGCCCGGCGGCAGCGCGGCCTGGGTAATCTCAAAGCACATCGCTGAGCGGGAGCCGGGCTGGGCGCAGCTCGGCCACAGGCTCTTTCAGAGGGTGATGAATGCGCCGCATGACCCGCTGCTGAGTGCCCTGGCGCCGCGTGATCTGAGTGCCGAGGAAGTGCTCTTTGTTGACCTCGAAACAACCGGCCTGCAGAACAGCCCCCTGTTCCTCATTGGGGTCATGTCCTGGGCCGGGCACGGGCTGCAGGTCCGTCAGTATTTCGCCCGGGATTATACCGAGGAGCCTGCGGCGATTCAGCTCTTCCTGAGCGAGCTGGAGCGCTGCCGCCTGATGGTCTCTTTCAATGGCAGGAGCTTCGACTGGCCCTATCTGCGGATGCGCGCGGCGGCAACGCTGGTTGGAAATCCCCAGGAACCCGCCCATCTCGACTTGCTTCTGGAGGCGCGGCGAGTTTGGAGGCCTTCGGTCCCGGACTGCCGCCTACAGACCCTCGAAGAGCACATCTGCGGGCGTCCTCCGCGGGTCGGAGATATCCCGGGCGCTGACATCCCCCGGGCGTACCACGACTTCGTGGACACCGGGGACGCCCGCCAGATGGCGGCTGTCCTGGAGCATAACTTCCTGGACCTGGTGACCCTGGCCGAGCTGCTGGTTCGATTGCCCAGGAGCTAAGCCTGCCCTGTGCACCATGATGACACGGTGATGCGCAATGCCCGTGAAGGCCGCAGTGATCCCCTGGCCAAACCAGCCCGTCGAGGTGTGCGAATACCCGGAGCCTGAACTCGAACCTGGCGGCGCGCTCATGCGCACGCTGTATTCCGAGGTCTGCGGCACCGATGTCCATCTGCTCCACGGTCGACTGTCAGCCGCGCCATACCCTTTGATTCCCGGGCACATCAACGTGGGCAGGCTGGAAGCCTTGAACAGCCCGGTCATGGATGCTTTCGGAGACCCTCTCCGCGAGGGCGACCTGGTGACCTTCCTGGATGTGCACGAGACCTGCAACAACTGCTGGTTCTGCCTGGTCGCGAAAGCCACCACACGGTGCCCGCATCGCAAGGTCTACGGCATCACTTACGGCGCAGATGACGGCCTTCTTGGCGGCTGGAGCGAACTGGTTTACCTGAAGCCGGGTGTGAAGATTATGCGACTGCCTGATGGTTTGTCGCCGGAACTTACGATCGCAGGCGGCTGCGCCTTGCCCACGGCATTCCACGCCGTGGAGCGCGGCGGCGTTGGCCTGGGGCACCATGTAGTGGTTCAGGGATCAGGCCCGGTGGGCCTCATGGCCTGCGCGCTGTCGCGGTTGTCAGGTGCGCAGAGCGTGACTGTCTTGGGGGCGCCGGACTCCAGGCTTCAGACCGCATTGGCGCTGGGCGCGGATGAAGTCATCAGCGTGGAGAGCACCGATGAGGCTGCACGCCTTGCCAGGGTGCGTGCGCTTACCGGCGGGCGAGGCGCGGACATCACGATTGAGGCTACGGGTAACCCCAACGCAATCCCCGAGGGCATGCGGCTTACCCGGGATGCGGGCACCTACGTGGTGGTGGGCCAGTACACCGATGCCGGTCCGGTGGAGTTCAACCCCCATCTGGACCTAAACCGAAGGCATCTGGAGGTCCGCGCCACATGGGGCATCGATTTCTCCCACATGTACCGCTCGCTGCACGCACTGGCGCGGTTCCGGAACAGCTTTCCGTGGGTCGACGTGATCAGCCGATACTACGGACTGCACGAGGCGAATGAAGCGCTGGAGCAGGTGGCGGCGGGGTCGGTGGTGAAGGCTGTTATCTGCCCCAACGGGCGACCGGGAAACGACCAGATGCCGGCGTGACTGCGCCGGCGCGAAACCAGGGAGAAAGCTGACATGAGCGCAGTGAGAGTTGGCGTCGTGGGTTGCGGGGTCATCGGGCCCACCCATATGCAGGCTGCCGTGAACTCGCCGCATATTGAACTTGTGGCGGTTGCAGACCTCATCGACGACCGCGCGAAGGCCGCTGCGGAGAAGTTCAATGTGCCCAGGGTTTACCGCGAGGGCGCTGAACTGATACAGGACCCGGACATCGACCTGGTAGTCCTCGCGTTCCCGGCTGCCGGACGCACCGAGCTCGGCCTGGAGACCCTCAAGGCGGGCAAGCACCTACTCACGGAAAAGCCCGTGGCGATGAATGCGGATGAGGTGCGCCAGCTCATGGCGGCCCAGGGCAATCTTCTCGCCGGGGCGTGCTGCTGCCGCTATCGGTTCACCGAAAGCGCGCGGGCGGCCACCGATTTCATCGCATCCGGCGCATTGGGACAGTTGCGGAATGTGTATTGCCGGGAACTGCGTCCCGCAGGCGCGAAACCCTCGGGGGAACCCGTGGAATGGCGCCTGAAAAAGCACCGCAACGGCGGCGGGATCCTCATGAACTGGGGCTGCTACGATCTCGACTACCTGCTGGGCCTGTGCGGCTGGCAACTGGTCCCCGAGACGGTCTTTGCCCAGACCTGGACCTGTTCGCCCACTGTGGAACACCACATCTCGCCTGGGTCCGACGCCGAGACCTACTACACCGCCCTCGTGCGATGCAAAGGCGGGACGATGCTGAGCATCGAACGCGGCGAGTATATGGCGATCAGTGGCGAGGCAGCGTGGCAGATCATCGGCACGAAGGGGTCCCTGCGGCTGCACATGCTGACCTCGGCAGAGAAGAAGATCATCTTCGACGAACTCGATCCGGACGAGGGCCTGAAGTCCCGGGTGATCTGGGAGGGCGCGGAATCCAGTTTCGCTTGCACTCCGGTGGAGGACATGGCAAAGGCGATCCTGGACGGCACGAAACCCGCGACCAGCCTGGACAGGGCGCTGGTGATCCAGCAGATCAGCGACGGCGTGTATGCATCCGCGACCAGCGGACGGTGCGTAAGCATCGCGTGAGATACTGGAGCGATGCCCCATGAGTGACATCGGGTTCATCGGTGCGGGGGCCATGGGGCGACCCATGGCCCTCAATCTACTGCAGGCCGGGCACCGGGTGACGGTCTACGACCTGAACCCGGAAGCCATCGCCGCCTGTGTAGAGCACGGCGCCTCGCCTGCAGCGTCGGCCGCGGATGCCGTCCGGGGTAAGGAGTTCATCCTGACCAGCCTGCGCTCGTCGGACGCATTTGTGAGCGTGGCGGATGTGTCGCTGGTTCCTGCGGCACGCGCGGAGCAGGTTTTCATTGACCTGGGCACTACCCGGATACGTGAGACTCGCCGGGTCGGTCAGGCACTGCTGGCAAGGGGTGCCCATCTGCTGGATGCTCCGGTGAGTGGCGGCCCGGAGGGTGCGCGAACGGGTATGCTGCGAATCTTCGTCGGAGGGGATGCCGGAGTTTACCGTCGCGCGCTGCCGGTGCTGGAAGTACTTGGCGATCCCGACCGCATTCGCCTCTGCGGCCCTATTGGGTCCGGGCAGATCGTCAAAGGGACCAATCAGCTGGCCATGGCGCTGGGAGCGGCGGCGTGGCTGGAAGCCGCTTCCTTCGCCACCCGCGCAGGAGTCTCCCCGCAAGCGATCCTCGACACCGTCGGCGGGGATTGCGGCTGGCGTGGAGAGTTCGCCGATGTTGTACGGCGGATCAGCGCAGGCGATGGCGACCACGTGGACACGAAGCTGCCGGAATTGCCCTATTTCCTCGAGTTCGCCGAAGATGCCGGCCTGCCAATGCCGCTCACCCGCGCTCTGTGGGACCTCTGCGCGGAGGGCGACTGGTCACTGCATGACAACATGCATCGCGCGACCGCCAGTTACTGGCGCGAATTGCATCGGGCGACGCACAGTCGCCGCCTTGACGGTATCGGTGGGCGCTGATCCGCCCGGCACCTACCTCCCAGCAGCATGATGTGGTAAACTGGGCTCCACACCATACTCTCACCAGGACGGGATCCCCATGCCGGTCAAGCTTGTGAACTTCGTTGCCAAAGACGCACCCGCGACTGAGCCCTTCTCTGCCGGATTCCTCTGCGGAGATCGCGTCGCAGACATTCTCCGGGTGGTTGCGGCCTGTTCCGAGATAGAAGCTGCGTGCGCTTCGGCGAGCTGCAGGCCCAGCGCGCTGGCGATTTGTACCAGCGAACACTGTCTGGCTGCCGCCGAGAAGTGCTCGCAGTGGCTGGCGGCCCAAGATGAGGCGACCATTGCCTACCTGTCCCACCGGCGCAGCGATGTGCGTCTGCTGCCGCCTGTCCCCGCTCCGGGGAAGGTGTTCTGCCTGGCGCAGAATTTCCCGTCCCATATCGGCGAAACCCGGCAGATCATGCACGCCGAGCCTCAAAGCCCCATGGGCGGCACTACTCCGAAAGTCTTCCTGAAGCCCACGACCAACACGATCTGCGGCGACGGTGACCCGATCCCGATCAGTCGCAATGCCCAGTTCATTGACTATGAGGGCGAGATGTGCGTGGTCATCGGCAAGGAATGCAAGTACGTGGAGCCGCAGGAGGCCGGGCAGTACATCGCTGGGGTCACCTGTATGAATGACGTCTCCGAGCGCGACCTTTTGATCTGGGAGCGCACAGAAGAGGGCCCCTGGGACAAGTTCTTCGACTGGCTGAACGGCAAATGGATGGACAATTTCGCACCGATGGGCCCGTGTCTCGTTCCGGCCGGAAGCCTGGATCTCGACAATCTCGAGTTGACCTGCAGCGTGAACGGCGAAGTCCGGCAGCGCGGCAACACCGGCGAGATGATCCACAGCGCCGCCCAGACGGTGTCATACATCAGCCAGATGCTCACGCTGATGCCGGGAGACGTCATCGCCCTGGGGACGCCCGGCGGCGTGGGCAAGGCGCTGGGCAAGAAGCTTGTGCCCGGCGATGTGGTGACCGTTGAGATCGAGGGCGTTGGTGTGCTGACCAATCCTGTGGTGGCGGAGTCCGCTTAATCTGACCGCCCCTGTTCACCCGTTGCGCTCCGCGCCCACCGTGTCAGGACAGAAGATGATGAATGAGGGTACCTCGTGCGGGTGCCGGGAGGATCCTCTCGGACGCCTGCCTGAATGGCTTCGCGTGAAGACAGGGAAGGCCCGGCTCAGCCAGGCGACGCGCTCGCTTGTGGAGGCTCACGGGCTGCACACCGTCTGTCAGAGTGCGCGGTGCCCGAATATCGGCGAATGCTACTGCTCGGGCACTGCAACCTTCCTGATTCTCGGCAATGTATGCACCCGAAACTGCCGATTCTGCGCGGTGGCCCACGGTGTGCCCGATCCAGTGGACCCGGACGAACCAGCCCGGCTTGCACAGGCGGCGGCGGAATTGGGGCTGCATTATGTGGTGGTCACCTCGGTTACCCGAGACGACCTCCCGGACGGCGGCGCCTCACAGTTCGCCGCTACCGTCAGGGAACTGAAGCGGCAGATACCGGGCGTGCTGGTGGAAGTGCTCCCCTCGGACATGGGCGGCGACGAGGCCGCGCTGCGGACCGTGCTCGACTCGGGACCCGATGTGTTCAACCACAACCTTGAGACCGTGCGACGCCTGCAACCCGTCGTGCGTCCTCAGGCAGGTTACGAGCGGTCACTGGGTGTTCTGAGGCGGGCAGGCGAACTTGGAGCGCTCACCAAGTCGGGATTGATCGTGGGCCTCGGTGAGACCCGGGATGAGTTGCGCGAGGCCCTGGGCGATCTGGCCTCGTGCGGCGTGCGCATTCTCACCATCGGGCAGTATCTGCAGCCCACGCGCGCGCATATGCCGGTTGCCAGGTATGTGGAGCCCGCGGAGTTTGACGAGTTCGCCGACTGGGGCAGGCAGGCCGGCATCGACCATGTCGTCTCCGGGCCTTTCGTGCGTAGCAGCTACCAGGCTGCCGAAGCGGCTGCGTGTGTCGAACTCCGTAGAGATCATGGGGGAGAGGAGGAGCGCCGCTGACCCCCGGTCCGGACAGGCCCCGCAGCCGGTGGCGAGTCGGGCTGTCCGCAGCGCTCGGACGCGTCCGTGGCGCAGCGCTGGTCACGTGCGTGTCTCTGACCGTCCTGCTGCTGTACCCGCTGACTTTCCTCGCAGTCTTCCTGTCATCCCCAGAAAGCCGGACGCTCCTGCAGGCCGTGATGGCGTCCGAGACCGCACATCAGGTCAACCGCGAGGTGGCAGTGGGGCCCCTCGAAACGGACCTGCTGAGCCACGTGACGGTGCATGGTGCGGCACTGGCCGCTCGCGGATCGCTGGCGACCGGTAGCTTCGCCTCCGCAAAGCTTATCCGCCTGATCCTAGCCCCCCAGGAGCTTCTCTTGCGCCCAGGCCGGCCGCTGGCAGCCGTGCGGGTCCTCGAGACCGATGGCCTGCGCATCGATCTCACCCGAGACGCGCAGGGCAAGCTGGCCCTTCCAGGACATGGCAACCGGGCGCGAGAGTTCGCGGACACGGGACTGTCCGGCACAAGCCTGCTCTTGCGGCGCACCCATGTGAGTTACACCGACCGGACCCTGACGGGCGAGTTCGGCACACCGCTCCAGGTCAGCTACGACGGCGGGATCATGGTGGGTGACGTCGAGCGCTTCCTCTCCGCACTCCAGGGGCGGGCCAGGACGCCGGGTGTGCTTTCGATTCGGGGAAAGCTCGGGGCGCGCGTGGACTCCCAGGTCGTGCATGCGGGCCTGTCCGCCGGCTGGGACAACATTACGCTCAGCAATCTCCTGGTGGTGACTGTGCCGGATGGTGACCGAGAGCCCCAGGGGAATCTGGACGAGGTCCGGCTCGACCGCGTGGACATCGGGTTGGCTCCCGGGCGCATCTTGCGTGACGGGAAGCCTCCGCTCCAGGCCCTGACCGGGGTAGACGTCCGTGGGAAACGCGTGCAGCTGTCGCGGTTACCGGACGGACAGCTCAGTCTGCTGAGAAACGTCAGGGAGTGGTTGCCGCGGGAAAAACAGCCGCCACAGCCGCTGGCCGCCACATTCCCGGTGACATTCCAGATCGAACGCGCCACATACACCGATCTCGCGCTGGCCGGGGCGTCAAAGCCTCTCGTGGTCGAAGCGCTTGACCTGGCCGGCCGCGTGTCCACGGTGCGCCTCACCCGCGCCCTGACAGGGAAAGCGACTCCTTCAGCCGGCGAGATCAAAGGCGAGTTTGCCGCCACTTTCGGCGATCTTTTCGCAGTCTTCGCACTGCAGAGTGACCTGGTTCACACGGCGACAATCACCGGGCTGGATGCGGTGGAGCGTGGCCGCAGTCTAGCCCGCGCTGATCGCGTACTGCTGGGCTTCGACTTGCCTGCGATGGCCGCCGGCCGGAAGGCGCCGGGACTGGACCTCATCGAAGCCGATAGGCTCTTTGCGGACGTCACGCTGGACCGAAACTACCTGCCCACTTTCCTGCCCTCCATCAACATCCCGCCGGCGCCCGAAGGCTCCGACGCACCCGAGCCGGCACTCCCGAGAATCCGCCTGACCAGCGCCGAACTCCACGTGGTCCTGGAAGCGGTTCGGTCCCGCGGACAGGCACTCAGAATCCAGGCACACGGAGCGGACGCGGACCTGTCCATTGCCGCACTGGCGGCGACAGACTGGGGCCGGGCGGGTTCGGCGTCTGGACGCTTCGCTGCGGACTTCGGCGATCTGCGCGCTGACACTTCTCTGGACGTGCGGCCTCCTGCTCCGGCCGCACTGGCGGGTCTGAGCGTGCGGCAGCGCGGGCAGGAGATTCTGGGCGCGCGGAGGGGGGAGGTGCGCCTGGACTGGGCCGCGCTGAACCGCGATCCCGAAGGCGCAGTGAAACTGATCCGCGCGGACGGCCTACTGGCGAGGATCCTTCGGGATCGCGATGGGGAACTGGCGCTGGCCAAGGCGCTGGGGATTTCGATGCCCAAGGGCCGGCGGTCGGGTTTTGCCGCGCGCGTCCAGATCACCGGCGGCGATGTGACCTACACCGATCTCAGCCGGCCGTCGGGCATCAACAGTGGGCGCATTCGGCATCTGCGGGCGGACGTTGACATGGGCAAGATCGCGCTGGTCTCCGACGGCAGGCGGGCCCGGGGCATCGGCACAATCAGCGGGGTGCTCTCGGCACGCGGGCCCGGGGTCTCTGCGAGCGCGTCCGTGCGCGCCAATCTGGACCAATATACGGTGGTTCGAGACTTTCGGGTGACGGAGGCCGGTGGCCGCGTTCCGCTGGACCTGGATTACGCCCGGGTGGACTTCGCGCCGCACCTGTTCCTGTCCGGGCGGACATTGGACGGCATTCAGCGTGCCGAATTGGTGGGCGGCCGCTTCGATCTACTGCGTGAGGCGACCGGAAGTCTGCGGGAGGCGCGGCTTATCTCAGGCAAGCCCCTCGGTGGCGCCGGCACCAGCTTGACCGCTTCGGAACTGCGGTCGTTCCGCCCGACCATCGTCTTGCGAGGTATCTCCGGACGGGTCACCGATCGGTCCTTTGACGATGGTCCGGTGGTCGCGCGCGTTGAGGGCCTTGGCGGGACAGTGAACCTGCAGCGGGATGACGGCAGCCGCATTACGGGCAGGTTTGGGCTTTCTCTGGGGCCGCTGTTGGCGAGGGCCGAGTTGAGCACGAATCTGTGGTCGCGAGCGACGGCCACGCGGCTCGAGGCAGCGGAGAAGGTGGAAGGTGAGCAACCGCGTATTGCCTTCGCGGACCGGGTGCGCCTGGAATACAGCCTGGAACGAGTGCTTGAGGGCGATGCCACCGGAGCCTTGCAGAAGGTGGCAGTCACGGGCGGGGACCTGAACCTACTCAGGGAACAGGATGGCCGGTTCCGCCTGGCGCGACTGCTCGGGCTTCAGACCACGCCCAGAGAGGATAAGCCGTTCCCGGCAGACCTCTCATTGCCCACCGTGTCCTTCACGGGCACTCGGGTGATGTACACCGACCTGTCCGCACCCGCCGGAACTGTTGAGCTGGAAGGCCTGGATCTTGATGGCCAGGTCAATGCCGGGCGTCTGCTTGCGGCCGTGCGGGGCAAGACAGCCACTGGACTCGGGTCGGTGGAGGGAACGCTAAGCCTTCGCAGCCCCGTGCTGATGGCATTCGCGCGCGTGGACGCCAGACTCGACCAGCGGCTAGTGTTTTCGGGGCTGGAAATCTGGGAGCCCGTCGAGGGAGGAAGACGCGACCTCGTCGTCATCCCCGAGGGCCAAGTCAGCTACACGCCGGCAGGGCTGCTTGGCGAGCGCCCGCTCGAAGGCCTGCGCAGCGTGAACCTGAACCGCCCCGACCTGTACATTGTGAGACAGGAGAGCGGCGCACTGGAGCTTGAGGAGAAGCTGCGCGCGGTGTTCGGGATCTCCGGTGCACCGGCAAGAGACGGCGCGACAAGACGAGTGGAACCGGGCACTGTCACGGCAGCCATTTCCGTGACCGGCGGCAATGTCCGGTACATCGACCACCAGGTTACCCCCCAGGGCGAGCCGCTGCGAGTGCAACTCACCGACCTTGATGGGCGCATTCCCGCCGGAACGGTCGCGTCGCTCATGGAACGCACCGGGCCGGCGAGGTCCGGTCTGCTCCGCGCGGGCTTCCAGGCAAGCTGGCCCGGGGCAACCGCGCGAGGCAGCTTTTCCACCGATGTGCGGTCCTTCGCACAGTTGCGTGACATCGACTTGCGCGCAGCTGAGGGCGAGGAACTGGGCGCGCAGGCAGACATGATCCTGGCCGAATATGACCTGGGCACGCTCCTTGCCCAGGGCGATGGGTGGCCAGGGGGCATTCAGACGCTGCGCGCCGACGGGCTGCGGGCCCACATCATCCGGGATGAACGGGGACGCCTGGATATTGCGGGTCTCTTCGAGCCCTTCCTGCCGGAACAGAGCAGTGTGAGCAAGGCCGAGGCGCGTGCATTGCTTGAGCATCTCGCGGCCCGGGTGCAGCTGGCCGATGCCGACCTGCGCTACACCGACTATGCAGTCAACACAGAGGGCCCTGTCCGGGGGCAGATTCTCGCCCAAACGGCGGACCTGCGCCTGGAACGACTGGTGGCCGCCACTCGTGGAGAAGCAGTTGCGGAAGCGGGGAGTTTCGGCGGGTCGGTTTCTGCCGAGGTCCCCGGGGGGCAGTTCCGGGCAATTCTCTCCAGCACCGATATCGCCACGACCATGAACGCATCGAAGGTCTGGGTGGCGGCGGCGGATGACAGGGAACCCTCATTTCAGGCGGACTGGGCCACCGCCGGCTACCAGCTGGGAGGCTTCTTCGCCGAAGACAGGCCGCCGCAGGCCGCGCTGGCGTCTTTGGAGCTCGGTGCGCCTTCTGTTTGGATCGAGCGCATGGATGACGGCCGCATCGACCTGATCGCTTCACTCACGCGCGGATTCGGGGGTACTGGTGAGCCATCCGGCAAGCCCCGACCGGCTGCGGATCTGCGCGCCGAACTGGAGAGTCTCGATGCCAGGGTGCGGATCAATGACGCCAGAGCGGCCTTCGTCGATCATTTCGTGGAGGATGGCCCGATTGAACTGGAGGTGGACCGCTTCGATGCCCGGCTTGACACCGGCCACCTGTGGGCCAGTTTCCGCCAGGAGTACACCGGGGATATCGGCTGGGTACGCCTGAGTGCGAGGGCGTCAAACCCCGCTGAGCGCGTGGCTCTGGACGCCGATTGGCGCCTGGACGGCGATTTGAGCATCCGCGACGCATCCATCACTCGCGTCGGGATGCCCCTCCCGGTTCTGACGGCTCACGCGGTTCGGGTGCGTTACGAGCCCTTCGCGGCTTTCGGCAGGGGAGGCTCTATTCCGGCTTCGATCCTGGATATCAACATTGACCGTGCCTTCGCGCAGGGCCGGCGTCTCGAGACCGGGCGGTTCGAGCTGCCGCGACTGGTCCAGGCATACTTGCCCGAGGGTGAAAGTCCTGGTCTTGGGGCGCCTTGGACTGAAGAAGGGTTTTTCTGGGGCTTCACGGGCCGAGTTCGTATGGGAAGTCTCTCGGCGTTGTACGAAGATCTCAGCCTGGGAGAAGGCCCCGCCAGCGGAACGGTGAGCAGCGTCTCGGCTGACCTGGACTTCGCGCGAATCGCGGCCTTGCGCCGTGGTGAACGGGTGGAATCCCCGGGGACCATCAAAGGCTGCGTGCTCCTTGGGCGCGAGCAAAGTTGCCTGCGCGCGACTGTCACCGCGGACCTGGGCGGCCAGGTGTTCGTGGATGATCTCGGACTGGTCAGCCAGTCAGGTCGGCGCAGAATACTGACGGCGAAACGCCTTTCGGCCCAGTTCGATCCCGTCGAGGTCTTCTCCGGTGATGTGCCACTGCGCGGAGTGACCCGGATTGCCGCACAGAACGCGGACGCCGACATCCTCATGGATGCTTCCGGGCGTTGGGAGCTTGCCCACCTGCTTGACGACTTCGTGAAGTCTGAGCCCGACGGTGGGGCTGCCAAGGGACTTGCACCCGAGGACCTGCCGGCGACTGTTGTGGTTCTTGATTCATCGGCAAGATACCTGGACCTGACCGAAGGACCGAGGCGCCCGGACCTGAGGCGGGCTGAAGCACGCAACATCAACGGCAGTGTGAATCTGGCGAAACTGTGGCAGTCCAGGAAGACCGGCAAGGCGCAGGATGCCGGGTCGATCAAGGCGGAACTCGAGGCGGAGTGGCGCGACACGCGCATCGCCGCCGATCTGGACACCGACCTGAATTCCGTCGCCCACTTGCGCGGTGTGTCGGTGACGGGCTTCGTTGATGATATGCCCAGGGAGCTGGTCACATTGCGCCGCGGCCAGATCCAGGGCAGACTGGGGGAGATCATCGCGGGAGGGGACTGGCGGGAGAACATCGACAGGGCTTCGCTGGAAGGGCTCGTGGCCGACGTGCGCCGCGCGGCCGACGGCTCCTATGACATCGCGCGCGTGCTGGGCCTGGACGTGCCTGAAGACCCGCTGGAAGCGGCTGAAGGCGAGCTTGCCCGACTCAGCGGCGTTCTGGCGCTGACCGATTCCACCGTGCGCTACGCAGATGCCTCATTGGAGCGCCCGCTCTCCCTCGAGTTGTCGGGTATCCAGGGCGAGATCAACCTGGCCGCGGCAGGACGGCTGATCGACGGTGTGCCTGCGAATGATGCGGGGCGGATTACCGCTGGAATCGACGGGACCTGGGGCGAGTACTCCCTGCGAGCGAAACTCTCCACCGATATTCTGGGCGAGACGGAGATCGCCGACCTCGCGCTGTCCGCGCCGGGGGAGATCGCTCCCGTGTCGGCCGACCGCCTCTGGGCACGCTACGATCTGAACGCCATGCTGAACGCGGAGAAACCACTTCGGCACGTGCGTGAATTGGCCGCCGAGAGACTGGTGGCACGTGGGGTCCGCAGAGAAGACGGCTCCTGGGACCTGCTGGACGAAATCGTGGATGCCACCGGGCAGCAAAGGGACACGACGGAACGGCCGGACCCGGGCTCCCTCGTGGCGCGTGTGCGACTCGCCGATTCTTCTGTGAAGGTCGTGGACTACACCGTGCAGGGCACTGAGCCCCTGGTGGTGGCCGCCCATGACCTGGATGCGGACATTGATCTGGGGGCCGTCCATGCCATGCGCGCAGACGGCGAGACGCGTTCGGCGGGCACGGTGAGCGCCAGTGTCACGGCAAGCGCAAGTGGAATCTCCGCTTCCGGGACGCTTCTGGCTGACCTGGCAGGTGTGCTTCAGGCCAGCGATCTGAGGGTCAGTGCGCCAGAGCCCAGCGGCGGTGATCTGCTGGAAATACCCCGCATGGGGCTGCGGCTCGAAACTGGCCCGATACTTGCGGGCGAACCCCCTCTGCAGCATGTCTCGTACGTTGAACTTGATGAGCCCACCGGGCGGCTGATCCGCGAGGCCGACGGGCGGCTGCGTCTAGCCCGCATTGTCGACGATGGACTTTGGGAAGATGGGACATCCCCGGCCGCCGACTACGAGAGCGGGAAGTTCCAGGGGCGTCTCGCTACCCAAAATCCCAGGCTGCAGTATGTTGACCTCGCACTGCTCGAAGATGGTCCGCTGGTGGTGGCCCTGTCCGGTCCGGGCCTGGACCTCGACCTGTCCGACGCCGACAAACCCCAGGGCCTGGTGAACGTCGACTTGCATGCCCGCAGTCGTACGGAGCAGGCTTCCCTGAGGATCGGCGGCGAGGTGGACAAGCAGGTGATGGTGCGCGACCTGGTGGTCTCGGAGCCCGGACGGGGCGAAGTCTTTCGGATGGACCGCTTCGATGTCTACGGCAACGTGGCTTCTGCTCTCGGCGATGCACCCGACCCGCTCCTGGCGATCCAACGTGTCGAGATCGGCGGCGTGCGAGGGGAGTTCCGCCGGGATTCGTCGGGTCGCATCACCTCACCGGGGTTTATCCCCCGGCGGCTGGCGACGACCGGCGACCAGGCGCCACGGCTTCAGGGGAGGTTCGACGCATGGGTCTCTCTACAGGACGTGGCGATAGGGCTGGTTGTTGAGGAACTGCTGGGGCCCAATGCGCCGCCGGTACGCGTGGAACTGGGTCAGGTGATGGGCAGCGTCCGCGCACAGGGCGAACTTCGTGACGATGGGGGAGCCGTTTCTCCTCAGGGCTCCGTCCAGGCGCATGTACGCATGATCTCGGACGGAACTGCAGTCACCGCGGATGTGGAAACCGACATATTGGAGCGCGCCTGGCTGCGAAATCTGGCGAGCGTGGATGATGCGGGTCACCAGTACGCCCGGGTCGCTGAGGTTGCCGCGCAGTACAACTTCCACGACCTCGTGGCGGGGAAACCCCTGTACCGGGCGCTGGCGGGTCTCGAAGTGAAAGACGCCCGGGTTGAGGTGGGCACCGGGGAGGACGGAATACTGCGTCTGGCCGGGCTGCCCGTGAGTGATCTGCAGGTCCGCTCCGTCGGAGAGGCAACAACCGCGGGCACCGTGGAAGTGCACGGGCAGGCATACACGGATGCCGGCGGTCTCGTCCGGGGAGAGCTGCGAGCCGATGGCGGGCTGGTGGAGAGTGCGCGCGGGGAATTCGTGTTCGATCCTTCGGACTTGTGGCTTGATGCGGAGTTCGAGGCCGGGCGCGTGGACATTCCGCTCCTGGGCGAACTCACACTGGCGCGCGAAGATGGCCGGGCGCTTGAGGGGACCGCAAACGCGAAGGGCTTTGCATACGGGCAGCTGGGTGAAGACGGGTCCGGTTTCGCGTGGTCTCTTGCAGGTGAACTGCGAGACGCGAAGGTGGTTGTCGCCTCGCTTGGAGAAGCGCCGGTTGAAATCGATACGCCCTTCGAGGCCACCTCCGAGGGCATCCGGTTTGAGCGGGCCGATGTGCGGTGGGCAGGGGTTAGCGGAACTGTCCAGGGATCGGTGTTCGACCTGGAAGATCCTTTGCTGGCTCTGGATATACAGGCGCAGGCGTCGCGCGGTGAGGATTTGCTGGCACTCCTGCCCGAAGCGGAACGAGAGCGGCTGCAGGGGCTGTCGCTCACCGACCGCGCGGTGGTGATTGCGACTGTCACCGGGCCGGCGGGGGACGCGGTGGCTGATGTTCGGTTCTCGTCGCCCGGAGCCGCCATAGCTGAGCTGCAGGGCCTGGGCTACCTGAGGCTCGAGGGAATCGACTTGACCGCATCCGTGGTTGGCTGGAAGAGCCTCAGCGTCCGGGCGGTGGCGTCAGTGGACCGCAGCAGCCTGTCGGTGGCGCCCGGCGTGGACGACCCAGTGGCGGCGGCGCTGGAGACCGTGGAGATCGGTCCGGCGGCGGCGAGAGTCTTGTCGGCGTCCAGCGACCTGGGGGACGCCATTGTGCGCATCCCGTGGGCCAGTATCCAGGGAGTGCCTGTCACGGACCTCGCGGCGTCGGCCACTCTGACCGAAGGCGGTCTCGCGATTACGGGGCTCCGGGGTAAGGTTCTCGGTGGCGACCTGTCCGGCGCCGGACAGGTGGACATCGCTGAATCCGGTGGACTGACAGCTTCCGGCCGAGTGTCCCTCACGGATGCGGAGCTCGCGGGGCTGCAGTCCGCTCGTGGCTGGCCGGAGAACATGCAGCTCACCGGCAGTCTCGGGGTGCTCGCGGGTATGCAGACCTCCAAGAAGGGGCTGAGATACGCTGCTGACGTAACACTTGAAAAGCCGGGCGTGAACGGAAGCGAGTTCGATTCCGGACGTGTCCTGGTTTCGGGCGGCAGTTCCGGGACACGGATCGATCTGGCGTCCCTGGACCGCGGCGATACCCACATCTGGGTGCAGGGGGATGTGCGCGGGCGGGATTCCGGCGGTCCCGGCGGCATGCAGGTGGACCTGCGGGTGGCTGGAGTTGGTGTGGACCCGGGCATGCTCCCGCTGGACCCGGGAGACCGCCGGCTTGGGGGCTCCATGTACTTCACCGGGGAGGCAACCGGCGATCTGCGCGATCCCGACCTGGACCTGTGGATGCAGATCTTCGATCCGCAAGTGGATGCAATCCACCTTGATGCTGCGGCAGCCCACGTCGTCCGGACCGGGTCAGAAGCCCGCGTTGACCATTTGCTCGCTTCGTCCGGGGCTGCCGTCCTGGGGGTCCGGGACCTTCGGCTCAACCAGGTGGCCCTGTACGACACCGACGGCCGGCTGAAGCCCTCGGCCTACGTGCAGGGAGGGCTGGTGGGCCTGTATGCCTCTGCGTCCGACATCGCCGAGGTCACCGACAGCGAAATCAGCACCGGCGGCTGGGTGCACTTGAATGGGACGATCAGCGGCCCGGCGCGCCGGCCAACTCTGAACGCACTCGCGGGAGCGGACCACCTGCAATTGGGCGAGTTCTTTGTGGATGAAGTTCGGCTTCCCATCACCGTGACCGGAGATGAAGTGATCGTTGCCGAGGGTAGCGCGCGCGCTCATGGCGGGCATCTGTCAGTGCTGGCGCGCGTCTCCGATCTGTACGGCAAGAGCCGGTACGAGATGGTGGCCTCGCTGGACCGCCTTGCCCTGGAGGACTTGCCCCCGATTCACAGGCTGGGGCTGGATGTTTCCGGGATAGCCTCGGTTCCGCAATTCACGGCGTGGGGAAGCCGCGATGATCCCGTTACCGGCGGCGCCACTTTCCGCGCGTCTAATGTGAAAGTCAGGACTGAACGCCTCGAGCCTGTCACCGGTTGGGTAGGGTTTGGCAACGGGCTCATCCAAATGAGTGCGCACAAGATCCAGAGCGTCCCCGAAGCCGAGACCAGAGGTGGCCAGGCTGAGGAGCCCGTTACCGTGAGCGCTCAGGGCACCCTGGAAATGGCAACCCGCATGTTGCGTGCCGAGGTGCACGTGGGCTCGCCCGAGATTGTCGACCCGGCGGGGGACGTCCCCGAGAGGATCATCCGCGCTCTTCCGGACATTGGCAGCCTGCTGCAACTGGCCGCCCCACTGGTCGCTGTGGGTGAGGCCGCGCGCGAGACCCCGGTTCCGCCTGCTTTCGGGGCATCATCGGAGCCGGAGACCCCGGTTTCGACCTCACAGTCCCTGGCTCAGCTTGGGCTGCGCACCTCCGGCAAGGTAGCCGGCCAACTGCTTCTCGTGGGGCCGCTTGATGAGCTCAACTGTCGCACGCGGTTCTCGGTGTGGGACGCGGAACTGGACCAGAAGCCCCTTCCGCGCCGGGTGCGAGGGCAGTTTGGCGCTGATCTCAGCAAGCGCAGGATCTATGACATCGAGGCGGACGCCATCGATGGCCGCCAGTTCTGCACGGTCACAGGCTCTGTCACACTGCCCGACCCCAGCTTCGATGAATGGGCGGAGGCGGACGATCCGGCCTCCCTGGACCTCACCATTGAAGGTGCGGACATTGATCTGCCGATGTGGCGCGACTGGGTGCCCACTGACCTGCCCTTCGGGGGATCAGCCACGTTCCTGCTTGTTGCCAACGGCAAGACGCGTTCGCCTACGGTCAGGGGCAGCCTGGATATCATGAAGCCGGCTCTCGCGGGGGCACAGTTCGACCTTCTGAAGTTGCCGCTCATCGACGTGCGCGAGGGAGCTGTTGTGGTGCGTCGGGCGAGGCTGATCCGGTCTGATGAGATCCCGGCCGAGCGCAAGGGTGATGCACCGACCCGGGCCGTGCGGGAACTGGCCATGGAGGGCACACTGCCCTGGACCTGGGGCAAACCATGGATCCCCAGGGACCGGGACATGGACCTCAAGGCGGAGCTCGGCGACATCGATCTGGGATTCTTTGTGGGGCTGATGGATGAGATCGCGCGCGAGCGGGCGCCGCTGGACCGCAAGTCCGAGCCGACCCTGTGGTCCCAACTGGACACCAGTGGGACGGTGAGCGCGAGCCTGAATGTAACCGGTCCGTGGGGCGCCCCTGAGCTTGCGGGCCGCTTGAGGGTGAAGGACGGATCAGTGCGATCGGCGGGGTGGGAGCGACCGGTGGACGACCTGCAACTCGGCGTCAGGTTCGTGCGGGAGGCCGGGCGGAATCTGGGGATCATCGAGGAAGCTCGGGGGCGCTGGGGTGCGGTGCGTTGGACTGCAGACAATGCCTGGGCGTACCTGGACCATCTGGGCATAGCGAATCTCACCCGGAACGAGTACCACATGGACCTGACCATGACTTCGGACAGGCGCACCACGGTAGGGGGCTTCTCTGTGGCGAAAGTGGGCGGGGGGCTTTCGCTGCATACTGAGCTCCCGCTCGATGGATTGCAGGCGGAGGGGGACAGGATCCACCGCCTGACGGCGAACGACCTCACGGCCTGGCTCCCCGACGGGAGCATCCGGCTCTCGGGATCTGCCGGACTGACCACCTTTTCGCCCACTGAGCTTGCCGGCAACAGCTATGACCTGAGGGTCACCTTCGACCACGCCCACCTGCAGCGGGGCAAGCAGTTTCGGGGCGTCGTAGATGGCGCGGTGAGTGTCGTGGGTGCCCCGGATGGGCAGGGGGAGCCGGAAACCCAGGTCCGGGTCGCCGGTGAACTGATGGTGCATCAGGCCGAGGTAGGCCTGGTAATCCCCAAAGCGCCCACGACCGGCAGGGAGATACTGAGCCTTTCCCGGCGGTATCCCACCCCGGTTTTCGACGTCAAAGTGAACGCGGGGGAAGCGGTGCGGATCCGGGGGCTGGGCATTACTATCCCGGTGGAGCCCTCTACCATCGCACATGTCACAGGCAGCCTGCACGAGCCGAAAGTGGTGGGGAGCATCTCGTCACCATCGGGCGGCATTCAGGTTCCCGGTGGTGGGATTCAGGTCAATACTGCCAACATCGAATACGAATTCGGCCCCAAGCCCGGCTATCTGAACCGGGACCGGCTGCCCCTGGAGCTTCGCGGACAGGTCCGCGCCGAGGCCAGGCAGGTGATCACCAATGCCGAGGTCCCGGGCTGGGGCGCCGGCGATGTTGAGATCATCATCTTGGTGCACGGGAACCTTCCGGATGACATACGCGTCGATACCCGGTCAGAGCCGCCGCTAAGCGAGCAGCAGATTCTGGCGCTGGTTGGTTCCGAACAGCTTGCGGGGCTGGAAGTTGGCGGTCGTGGTCGCGGCTTCGACGAGGTCCTCACCGAGCAGGCACTCAATCTCCTCGCGGCCGGGTTCAGAGCCCGGGTTTTCGACCCCATCGAGTCCGAATTGCGGCGCATACTGGGTCTATCCGAGTTCAACGTGACCTTCGGCTTCGACCAGGCCGTTGATATTCGGCTCGGCAAGTACCTGCTGAAGGATCTACTGGTCTCTTATGAACGCAGTTTCGGCGCAACGGGCATCGATGAGTACGACCTGAGCGTGTCCTACCGCTTGAAAAACCGCCTGCGGGTAGCGTACACTACGGACGAGCGTGGTGATCACCGCATCAAGCTCTCGTATGATATGGACTTCTGACAGCATGCGCGACCGGGCCGGATGTGCCCGGCGCACCCCTGAATGGGGCCCGAGTCCGCGCAACGGACCGCACCCGGCGTTGTCCAAGTCAGGTGGCGTCGGCGGCACACGATGCCGGGGGAGCCGATCAGGGCGCGGGGTCCCAACATGAAGCGCTGCCTGCTTTCTCCCGGTCCCGGCGGCGGTCCAGGGATGATCGGACGTCCAGGACTGAGTGGCACCGTGGAACCGACCACTGACGCCGACGATTTCGCCAGAATCGTCGAACAAAACTACCAGCGCGTGTACAGCGTGATCTTCCGCATGATCGAAGATCGCGAAGAGGCGGAGGATCTGACCCAGGATACCTTCGTCAACGCCTATCGCGCTTTCGACAGCTTCCGCCACGAGAGTCAGGTATACACGTGGCTGTACCGTATTGCCGTCAACCTTACGAAGAACCGGCTGGACCGCCGGCGCAGGCGCCGTAACTCCGAAGGGCCGTCGCTGGACGAGCCGGTGGCCATGGAAGACGATGAGCTGTCGCGGCAAGTGGAAGACTTTCGGCGGGCCCCGGACAGGTCTGCGGAGAACGCCGAACTTGAACGCATCCTGTCGGAAGAGGTCATACGCCTGCGGCCCGAATACAAGGAAGTCGTGATACTGCGGGACTACGAAGGGCTGTCATACGAACAGATAGCCCGCGTTGTTGGCTGCAGCGTTCAGGCCGTCAAGTCCAGGCTATTTCGGGCGCGCAGTGTACTGCGTCGCGCTCTTGCGGAGTACCTCGAGATCGAGCCGTAACCGCCCACACCGGGCACACAGAGATGAACCAATCGTGGGGAGACAACCAATGCGGATTAGAGCAACCGGGCAGACGCTCGCCACGCTGCTGGCCGCCACGGTCCTGCTGAGTCTCGCCATCACGGCGAGTGCCCAGGGATTGCTGGTGTCCGAGATCAAGGTCGAAGGGGCCGGCTACGTCTCGGCCAGCGTCATCGAGAACGAGATCAAGGGCATCCTCAGCGTAGGGGCCGAGCTGACCCCGGAGAAGATCACCGCGGCGCGCGAGGCGATCGAGCGCCTCGGATATTACGACAAGGTCGAAGTCTCCCAGCGCGTGCTGGCTGAGGGCCGAGTCCAGGTCATCATCAGCGTTGTCGAAAAGCAGCGCATCGAGAAGATCCTCTTCGTCGGCAACACCGTTCTGAGCGACGACGACCTTCTGGGGGTCATCAACTCCAAGCCCGGCGTGCTCGTGGACAGGCGCCTTGCAGAACGCGACGCAGTGCGGATTCAGTCCGCATACACCAAGGCCGGGTATTTCGCCCAGGTTGCTCACGCGAACGTGGACAATTTCGGCGTGCTGACTTTCGTTATTGAGGAAGCCAGGATCGAGGCCATCAAGATCACGGGCCTGAAGCGCACCAAGGAGTGGGTCGTGCGGCGGCAGATCGAGATCAAGCCCGGCGAACTCTACCAAGAGCGCAAGCTCATCAGCACCGTCCATCGGATCAATGAGCTGCAGCTTTTCAAGAACGTGGAGTTCGAGGCTCACCTGGGCGAACTCGACCCAATGAATATCACGGTGGAGTTCAAGGTGGAGGAGACCCGGACCGGGCAGGCCGGACTCGCCTTGGCCTACAGCAGCCTGGACGACCTGGTTCTGATGGTGTCGGTGCAAGAGAACAATTTCCGGGGCCAGGCCGAGCGTGCCTCGGTCAGCCTGGAGATGTTCGGCCGCACCAGCTACGACCTCAGCTACGAAGAGCCTTTCTGGGATGAGAAGGGCACCGCTTTCGAGATCAACCTGTTTGACACCGAACGCAAACGCCAGTTCTTCGGCGGCGCCGCCGTCTCAACCGGCAGCGACGAGTTCGAGGAACGCCGCACGGGTGGCAGCATCCGCATTTCGCGGGCCCTGGATGAGGCCAATCGCAGGCGAGCCACCGTTCGGTTCCGCAGCGAAGAGGTGTCCAGTTCATTCTTCCAGGGCGTGAAGTACGTCGGGACGCAGGTGCCCGGAGGAGTGTCCCCTGCGCAGACCATCGACGACCTGCAGGATGGCGATCTGCGGGATATCGTCGATAATCCGAATCTCGAGCCCGACATCCCCGGTCCCGGCGACATCCTCGGGCCTATCAAGGTGGCTGCTCCCCTGCATCCCGGCGGTCGTCTGGCCAGCATAACGCTGGGTTACAGCTCGGACCTGCGCGACTCGCGCTTGAAGACTACGATGGGCAGCTTCTGGTCGGGCAACGCCGAATTCGCCGGAAGTTTCCTGGGCGGCGAAGTGAGCTTCACCAAGTTGACAGGAGAGTACCGCTACTACCGACCGGTGGGGAAGAAAAAGGACGTTATCGCGGCCCGAATCATGGCCGGAGCCAGCTTCGGCGATCTGCCCCTGTTCGAGTCGTTCACTGCGGGTGGCTCCAATACGCTGCGCGGTTATGAGGAAGACCGGTATCGCGGTGAGAATCTGCTTCTGGGAACGGTGGAGTACCGGCGCGCACTCAATGAGAGCCTGACTCTTGTGGGCTTTGTGGATGTCGGCGACGCATACGGCGGCAATTTCCCCACCGTGGTTCCCGGCTTCAGCGTTCCCGCGGAGGACCAGAGCTTCGAACCCCATGTGGGTATCGGGGTGGGAGCGCGCATCGTGACGCCCGTGGGTCCTTTCCGGATCGACATCGGCTGGGGAGAAGACGGGAGCCAGGCGCACGTCAACTTCGGGCACACTTTCTGAGCAGAGAGGTTACAGGACCGCAGCGCGGGGCCTTGCATAGCCCCCTCAATCTGTGTAGAATTGGGATACACCGCAACGGAATCAGCTTCCGTTGCGGTGCTGTTATTGCGAGACGAAACACGTCTCGACCGCAACAAGAAGCCTCCGTGTCTGTCTCACAAGATAACAGCCCACGGGCTGCAGTGCCGTTCGGAAAGGAACTGTTGAATGGCTGTGAGATTGCCGGTCTTGGGACTTTTCCTGACATGCCTGTTGGCGGCTACCTCGTTTGTAGTTGCGGACACCCAGAGCGACACGCCGGCGGCGCCGGCCCAACAGCCTGCAATGAGCGGCCTGAAGATCGCTGTGGTTGACGTGAAGCGCATCAATGACGAGTTCGTCCGGCCTCAGGCGCGCAACGAAGAGACGGCAAACTGGGCACGGCGCCAGCAGCAGTACATCGACGAACTGCAAAACCGCTACATTTACCTCAGCGAAGAGGCCTTCAACGAGATCATCCAGATTCTCGGAATGTCGCGGCCACTTCCCGCAGAAGCCGCTAAGCGCCAGCGCGAGCTGCAGGACGTGAATGATAAGACCGAGGCGCGTTTCCTGGACCTGCAGCGAAAAGTCGACCGGACTGCGGAAGAGCAGGAGGAGTTCAACCGTCTGCAGGCCGGCGTTGATGCGCGCAACAAGCAGGTTGAGCAGATCGTCCAAAACCTGCAGAACCAGCTGAACCAGATGCAGATGGACACCATTGACGCCGCCATGGATCGTGCGCAGACCGTGATCGTTGAAGTTGCCACGGCCGGCGGCTACAGCCTTGTTTTCGCAAAGGCCGCAGTGATTCACGGCGGCGACGACATTACGGACCAAGTGTTGGAAAAGCTTGCCGAGTTGCCGACTGGGTCCGCGAAAGTTGGTGCGCCGGGTCCGCCTGCAGCAGCACCGGCTCCGGCGCCTGCAGCGACGCCCTGACGGGGTCTGCGGGAGAGCACATGGCAAGACCGGCTGGAGCCGGGGAATTGCGAAGGTCCAAGCGCACATTGGAATGCATGACCCTGATGAGGCTGACCTGCTGGGCCCCTCGGGGCTTACCGACTGCTATCGCGCTGGTCCTGGTGACGGTGGGTGCACAGGTTCCCGCCTGGGGACAGGGGAATCCGCCGGCGGCGGAGCATGTCGGCCATGTGTATCTGGCGCAGCTGATGGTCAGGCATCCGCTTTACCCGGACCTTGTGCGACTGGAACGGGCTATCCAGTCGCTTCAGACGCCTGAGCCGGAGATGGTCCTCGAGACGTTCACTGCCGGAGCGCGCATCGAGGGCGAGTATATAGCAGGCCCTGTGATTTCACGTTGGGCGGTGGAGCGGCTGGTTGCGCGGCGGGACGAAATCGTGACCGGGCTGTCAACTGTGCTGGATCCCACGCTCGCATCCCTGCCCGAAGACCTGGCTTCCGAATTACAGTGGCGTCGTGATCAGATCCAGCGGGCGGCGAGGCTCGAGTTGCTCACTGCCCGGGCAGATTCCAGCCGGGAACTGGCCGAAGCCTCGGTGAGACTCTACCGCGAAAACCAGGAGCGCCTGACGAGTCTGGGGGAAGAACTCGAGGGTGCTGGGGAGAACCCCGAAGACGTCCGGGCGGAACTGGAAGAGCACCTCGCGCAGATGCGAGCAGAGCACGAGGAACGTCTGGACCGCCTCGAGCACACCGTCGCGCAGCGGACGCAGGCGGCAATTGCTCAGAGTGAACGTTCCGCCTGGCGTCGGGCGAGAACCCGCCTGCGCAGGCCAACCGGAGGTATCTCCGAAAGCCTGCGTGAGGGCATGATCGAGACGCTCCAGAGCTTTCCGTTCCCGGACTGGCTCAGTGACGTTTCACTGCAGATCCCGGCGCCGCAACTGCCCACCGGCGACGTTGCCCGGGACGCGGTCGGGACCGTGGACAGCGCCAGGCAATGCAATAGAGAGCGTCTCGCTGCGGAACTAGTTCGCCGTCGTGCTGTCATAACTGAAAACATACGCAATGCGACACGCCTCGGCGCGGAACGCATAGCCAGGAAACATGGGGTCCGGCTCCAGTTCTCACCAGTCGGTGATGCGCAGGGGCCGGACATGACCGAGGAGATCGGCGAAGCCCTGTCAGCTCTCTGGGGCGCCGGTTCCCGGTAGCAGGTCTATGGGAGGAAACTGAACGGTGCAGAAGGTTGCTATTCCTCTGGCGCGCATCGCCGCCCATGTGGAAGGCACGGTACTCGGAGATGCCGGAACCCTGATCAGCGGTGCGGGCACACTCGAAGAGGCCGAAGCGGGACACATTGTCTTCGTCGAGCGTCCGGAAATGCTCACGGCGGGCGAGCAGAGCAACGCCTCGGCCCTCATCGTTGCACCGGGGCTGTCCAGCTCGGCGAAGCCGATTGTGGTCACGGAAGATCCACGCCTCGCCTTCAGCAAGGTTCTAGAGCTCTTCGCGCCCAAGCCCAATGCCCAGCCGGGGGTGCATCCCACTGCGGTCCTGGGACGCAATGTCACCTTGGGCGAGCGCGTCTCAATTGGCGCGCACACGGTGATTGGAGACAACGTGATCATCGGGGATGACACCATTATTCATCCCCTGGTCTATATTGGGCATGACGCTACTATCGGAAAGTCGACGGAGATTGCCCCGCAGGTCTACATCGGCGACCGCGTGACTGTTGGGGATCGCACCACGATCCTGGCGGGTGCAGTCATCGGGTGCGATGGTTTCGGCTTCCTCCAGACCGGCCAGGGTCATCGGAAGATCCCGCAGATCGGGACTGTGGCCATCGGCAATGACGTCGAGATTGGCGCTTGCAGCACGATTGACCGCGCCACTGTTTCCGTCACCCGCATCGGTGATGGAACGAAGATCGACGACCAGGTGCACATTGCCCACAACTGCAATATCGGGCGAAACTGCTTGCTTTGCGGACAGGTGGGAATCGCCGGTAGCACCCGGGTCGGCGACAATGTGGTTATGGGCGGGCAGGTTGGGGTCAGCGACCATGTGACGATCGGCGACAACGTTGTGGTGGCGGGTAAGTCTGGGGTGTTCGGTGACATCGACAAGCCGGGTGTCTACTCCGGCTACCCCGCCCGGCCGCACAAGAAACAACTGCGCAATATCGCGATGTCCCATCGTCTGCCGGATCTGGTGGAACAGATCAAGAAGATGGAAGCGCGCATCGCGGAACTGGAACAGAAGCTAGCTGAGCGCGAGGGACAATAGCGCCCGGGGAGCAGTCCGAAGATCGCCAGAGGGCCCGGCACTCCTTACGCCGGGCCCTTGCTTGTGCAGGGCCTGTGAACATGATGCAGTCGATCCTCCTTCTTCTGCTCGCAGCGGCCGCGGCAATACCGGCGTCATCTTACGCCCAGGTTACTACGATCGGACCGCTGCCCGTACCGGGGCCGGGGCTTATCGATGCCCTGGACGGCGACCCGCTCCGCTCAGCCTCCCAGGTCATCATTCCCCGTGAGCCGTTCCATGACGGGCCGGACGGTGGATTGAGCACCTGCGCGCCCGGCGCCGAGCTCATTCGCATACCGAGCGGGTCCTACTTCTCACTCCCCTCGTGGCAGAGCGTCCGTTTTCGCTCGGGTTCAGCTCCCGGCAGCGATCCTGTTCGGGTCATCCTGAGCAATGATCCCGAGCGCGTGCCGATGCCACGCCTGCTGTCGCGGAGCCGGCTGCGCGTCGGGGAGCGCACCCATTTCATGTGGCACCATCTGTCCGAATACCCTCAGGGCATGAATCTCGTGGTGCGCCTGCGCAACCAGGGATATTCCCCCGCGGTGCTGGATATCGTGGCGGCCCACGGAGGTCCGACGCCCGACGAGATCTGGGCAGGGCATGTGATTATGCGGCGGTTCCTCGGGGGTTGGCAGGCGGGCCAGGGATTCCAGGTGCGCATTGGGCCGGGGGATGTCTTCGAACTGTCCCGCCGCTGGTTCCCGAAAGGGCACATCGCCGGCGGAATGGCGGACCTGTGTCTGCTGGAGGGTTCGGATGTGATCCTGGAGAGCCTGGCCCAGCAAGACTGGCGCTGGTCGCCTTCGCTGGACAGCGTGCGCGCGCTGCTGCCTAACGCGATCCCGCCTCCGCTCGAGCTCCCTGGTGTCAGGCTCGTCGCGGTTACCCATGAGGTCGGCAAAGCCTGGCAATTCGTCACGATCGGCAAGAATATGGAGTTCAAGGACCACCCGGCCCTCAGGGGCGATTACGGCGTGGTCTACAAGGCGGAAGTCACCTTCGAGAATCCGAACCGGAGGAAGGCGCGTCTTGAGGTAGCTCTGCGGGCCGGAGGCGGGGTCGCTCGCGGAGCGGTGATCGTGAACGGGAAGATCGTGGAGACGGGCCTGCTGTCGATGGGGATGGAGCACATCCTGTTCGATGACAGAGGCTCCACGGCGCCACGCACCCGCGTGCAGGTGCGCCTTATCCCTCAGGCGGGCTCGAACTATCCCGTCAGCCTCGTTGTGCGCAGTGTTCTGAATCCAACTGGCTGACCCCCCGCCCTACTGGCCCTTGAAGCAGTAGATGCAGCCGTCGTTACTGCCAACGAAGACGTGTCCGGCCGATGCAGCGGCGGATGACTGCACCTCCCCGCCCGTCTCGTACTGCCAGACGACGGTCTGGCTCTCTGATTCGATGGCATAGAACTGGCGGTCATGGGAACCGCAGTAGACCACGGTGCCGCTCACCAGCGGCGAACTGTGCACCCAGTCGCCTGTAGGAATGCGCCAGTTGAGAGATCCCGTGCGGGCATCCAGGCAGTAAATATAGTGATCGCGCGAGCCGATGTAGAGGTTCTCGCCCACGAGGCTCGCCGACGCGTGGATCTCCCCCTCGGTGCGGTACTCCCAGAGCTTCTGGCCCGTGGGCGCGTCGATGCAGTAGACGTGGTGATCGGTGGAGCCGAAGAAGACGCGCTCTTCTGCGTAGACCGGTGCGCCCAGAACCTCCCCTGCGCTGGTGTACTCCCAGATCAGCCTGCCCGTGGCGGCATTGATGGCGTACAACCTGTGGTCACTGGAACCGACGTAGACAGTGCCGTTCCAGTAGGCCGGGGATGAGATGATCTCGCCCTGGGAGCGGAAGGCCCACACCTGCTGGCCGCTGATGGTGTGGATGGCGTAGACGCGGCCATCACAGCTGCCGAAGAAGAGCATGTTTCGCCAGCCGGCGGGACCGCAGACCACCTCTCCCGCAGTGGTGAACTCCCAGATGCGTCGTCCTGTTCCGGCATCCAGCGCAATCAGGTTGGTCTTGCAGCCGATGAAAAGCGTGCGGCCGTTGACGATGGCCGGGCTACTCATGATCTCGTGGGCGAATTCAACGCTCCAGATGGCCTTGCCATCACGGGCGCTCAGGGCCGTCACCCGGCCATTGCGACCCGGCCGGTCCACGAAGGCTCCGGCGAAGACGACTCCGTTTACCACTGCGGGTGAGCTGATGACCCACTCGCCGATGCGCTGCTGCCAGCGCTTGCGCAAGGGCGGCGCGATGAGCTCCGGCGTGTATCCGCTGCGGGTGACATTGCCCCGAAACATGGGCCAGTTGTAGGCCTTTTGAGGGGCATCGGGCTTCTGCCGTGCCAGTTCCAGCGCGATCTCGTCCAATAGTGTCCGAGCCTGGGTATGTTCGGGCTCGCGCTGCATGGCCTCGCGCAGGAGGGCCAGGGCCTGACGCAAGCGGCCTTGCTCACGCTGTTGGATTGCCTGAGCCACCAGTTCGCGCGCCGGTGTGGTCTCGGAAGCCTCTTCCGGTACCGACGGTCGCGCCGGCGTGGTGCGGTCGCGCTCTATGGAGGTCGGTGCCTGCACCGGTTCGGGGTGCGCAATTGCCCCATATCTGGCGACGTCGAAGGACGCCTTGCAGACCGGGCAGACGCGATAGTCGTAGCTGGTCATGTACCCGCAGCCCTGACAGTGCTTGATCTCCACGTCTGCGGCGGCATCCTGAACCAGGGGGCGGATGCCCTTGAGCGCCTCGGACAGGGCCGCGAAGCTCGGGTACCGGTCTGCGCGAGCCTTCGCGATACACATCATGACGACGTCACTCAGCTCAGGCGGAACCTGGGGGACCAGTTCGGTCGGTGGCGGCGGCAGCTTGCTCAGGATGCTGTTTATGACCGCGCCGACGGTGTCGCCCGTAACGGGAGCCTTGCCGGTCAGGGCCGCGTAGAGTGAAGCGCCGAAGGAGAAGACGTCGGAGGTTGCGTCCGCCGAGCCCGCGTCCAGGAACTGTTCGGGCGGCATATACAGGTACGTTCCCAGGCCCACGCCGACATCGGTCATTTCACGTCCCTGTCCATAGACCTTGGCGAGACCGAAGTCGGTGACCTTCACCCCCATGCGCTTGTCCAGCATGATATTGGCGGGCTTCAGGTCTCTGTGGACCACGCCCTTCTGGCCCCGCACCTCAGCGGTGTGCACATAGCACATCGCCTCGCACACCTGCAGGGCGTACTCCATGACTTGCGGCGGGAAAAGGTTTCTCTCCGTGTCGATAAGCCGCTTGAGATCAGTCCCGTCCACATACTCCAGCCACAGGAAAGGCTGGCCGTTGATGTCGCGGTAGATGATGGCCTCCACCACGTGCTGGTGGCGACCGATGTTCATCCACGTCTTGGCCTCCTCACAGAAACGCTCCACCGCACTACGCTCTTCGAGAAGATCCTCCTTGACCGTCTTGATGGCGAAGCGCTTGTGGCTGAACTCGTCCAGCACGATATAGACGATGCTCATGCCGCCGCGATGCTTCTCCACCACTTTGTACTGGCCGTCGATCAGCGATGTGAGTTGGAATTCCATGGGTACCCGTTCCTGCTGTGATGGCACGTCCCGCAGCCCGGTCGGGATGAGGTGCCGTGGTTACTGCCCTGAGGCACGCTGTCCGGCGATGCGCACCTCACCGTTCCCTGTCACGAGCACTTGCCGCAGTTTGCCATCTACATACCGAAGCAATGCCCCCTGCCCCCGGAGTTCGAAGTCTTCCGCGGTGAGGGTGCCCCCGCCCGGGTTGACTAACAGGATATCTCGTGTGGACCCGCCAGTCACCTCCACGGCGACAGGTTGCTCATTGGGGTCGCCCTCGGCGCGAGCGGTAACCGGGAGCATGCGCACCGACAACTCTGGCGCATCGCCATCGAACACCGCCATGGCCGTCGCGTAGAGCGCCTTGCGGCCCGTGACGCGGGAGACCACGAAGGGCACTTTGATCTTTGTGGGATTGCCCATGCCGATTGCCGAGAAGAGATGCGCCTGGCCTTCGGCCACATTCTGGGTCAGCTTGAGCCCCGGACCGCCTTCCTGCCGCCAGATCGCAGCCCAGTCCGAGCCGATGTCGCCCTCGCGCCACTCCTTCGCCCAGTCATAGCCGTCGCCCGCCGGGGCCTTCTCAAGCGCGGACAGTGCCACCGGGGTCTCCAGGGCGCCGCGGTTGTGGTAGGTCCAGTCAAAGGTTCGTTCATCTTCGCTCTCGCACAGGACCACATCGATGACCCGGTCACCGATGAGGGCCATAGTCCGACGGAGACGAACGCCGCCGTAAGCCTCGTCAGCCCGGGCGCTGGCCACTGCCATGTTGTCGTCCTCGGCGAAGAACTGGAGTGTCCCGGTGCAGGGCTTCTGGCTCTTGCCGTCCACGACCACGGTATTGTGGCTAATGGTCTGGCGGAACCAGCCGCCATGAGCCGGGTTGCCGTAGGCAATGCAGCCCGGGTCCTCGGCCAGCAGGGCTCCGTGACCGTAGAGGACGAACCCGAGCTTGTCCGGGTGTCCGTGTCCGCCACCGTGAGGGCCGTAGTCCAGCGCGAGGTAGTTGTGGGGCACGTAGCGGTCCGCACCCTTTTCGCCGGTCTCCCCGGACCGCAAGACCGCATAACCGGCGGCAGGGAAAAGCGTGGACTCGAGACGGAAATCCTCTTGCGCGCCCAGCTCCGCGCCGAATAGCAGCGTCTCCAGGCTGTTGCGGCTGCTATTGAGTATCGGCAGGAGGTGGCGCGGGTCCTGCCAGCGCGCATAAGCGATCTCGTAGCGGTTCCCACCGCCGAGCGCGTTGGATGTTCCGCTGTCATTGAATGCGGGGAGCACACCGCCGGGACCCATGAAAGCCAACGGAGCATCATACATGCTCTTGTAGCGGTCAGTGTAAAGGTCGATGCCGATGTTCCGCGCTGCAATTGCCAGGGGCTCCAGGGCCATCATCGTGTAAAAGTGGTACCCCCAGGCGCTCTCGTACCAGAAGCCATCATCGGTGACACCTTTCTCGATCTGCGCCCGGAAGCCCTTCGGCCCATTGATTGCGTCCCCTGCGAAGCGCTCATCAGAGAGGGCAATGCCCACCAGCCCGTAGGCCGACGCGTGCCAACAGCAGATATTGTGGATGCCCCACTGGTGATCGTGGATCAGTTCCGCCGCGGGGATCAGCATTTTCGTGGCGATTAGCTCTACGTCTTCGGTGGAAAGGGTGTCATAAATGCAGTCGAACCCCTGCACCAGGGGGATCAACCAGGTGGATTCGTCTAGAGTCTGGGGCCCGACGTGACCGCCCCCGCGATTGGGCTTGCCGTTGATGTCATGCAGCGGGTAGTTCAGGTAGCGTTCGGCGTACCCCAGGAGGATCTCGCGAGCGCGCTCCGCATACTTCCGCTCTCCTGTGAATACATAGACCAGGCCGAGATCGCGGATGGCCTGGGATAGAGCATTGTGTTCTCGGTCCAGCACCACGTCATCATACGGCCAGCCGGTGTAGGATGCGCCACAGTCGGGGCAGACGTGCTCGGTGGGTGACTTTGTGGTGAGCCGGCCGCCGCATTTCTTGCAGGTGTACCAGTGCCACCACTGCCCGCCGCGATCGGGGTATTTGATCTCTCTGGTCAGCCATGAATCGGCCCGGGCCACCAGGCTCTTGTAGATGCCCTCCGCCTTCGGGTCCTGCCCGACTTTCGCCAGAACTTCGGCGGCCTGCTCGCGGGTGATGAGCAAGCATGGATGCTTGACTGTCTTGAGTGGGACCGGCAGAGAGAGGTCGACGGACATGGCGGTATCGTTCGCTCCTGCAGGACTGAAAGAGACCCGGGTTGTCAGCACGCTCAGCGGAGCGGCAACTTCCGGCCCGGAGACGGCAGTAGAGAGAGTGACCTCCACCTCTGCTGATGTCGCGGGGGCGATTTCCACACTTTCGGGCACGTTCACCTGCAGAAGGTCGGCCGTGGCGCTCAGACTGGTGGCGAAGGTTGCGGTCTCCGCGGTGGTGTTCGCAAGCGTGATCCGGTATCCCAGGCGCAGGCGACCGCCCTCGGTGACGGGCTCCCCTCGCTCCACATTCTTGATGCGCAAGGGGTCGCGCTCCAGGCGGATATTGTCGATGAGCACCGGGTGAGCTTTGCCGTCGGCGAATTGGGCGCGAAACATGATGACCTGTGACTTCTCGTCCGGCTTCTCCCCCCAGAGCCACTGAGGTGCGCGGAGATTGATCGTCGCGGTGCGCCACTGGCCGGCCGGAACGTCGCCTTTGGAGGCGATCTGCCAGGTCGCCTGCATACCGTCGCCGAGAGGCCAGTCCACAATCTTGACGCCCCACCACTCGCAGGTCGTCCCTTCAAGGCGGTAGTCGAAGATGAGGCGGTCCCACTCGCTCATTTCGATACCGCGGCCCGCGAAGTTGAAGTTCACAGCCTTCGGGCCCGTGCCGGGGTCGGGTTCCCATTCAAGGGCGCCCTCGCCCTGGCTTGCCTGTGCCACGATCTGTGTTTTGCCTCCCCAGCCCGTGAGTTTGCCCTCGAAGTCCTCGAGGGACTGCAGCACGGGTGCGGCGGCAGCGATTGACACGGTCAATAGAGCGGTCACGGTTAGCCAGCTATTGAGGCTGAGCTTCATCATGTGCACTCCCGATATCGTTGGCCTGCGGCGTCTCCAGCATGCCGAGAACCTCATACACGCGGTGGGGTTCGTCGATGCCGCGGATCTCCTGCAGGCCCAGGTCGCGACACTCCACCATGTCGCGCACGAGGTCGTATGTCGCCTCGCTGATGATGATAGAGGCGCCGAGGTCCTTGCACAGTGCCTGCAGGCGGCTGGCAAGGTTCACATTTTCCCCGATGACAGTATATTGCATGCGGGAACCCGAGCCAACACAGCCGACAATGGACTCCCCTGTGTCAATGCCGATGCCCGCTGCAAGCTCCGGCATGCCCAGAAAGGCCCATTCGTCCCGCCGACGGGCAATCCGCTGCTGCATGGTCAGTGCGCAGGCCACCGCGAGGCGCGGGTGATCGACCTGTTCCACGGGTGCGTTGAAGAACGCCATAATCTCGTCGCCCATGAACTTGTCAAGAGTCCCGCCGAAGCTGAAGATCACCTCGTGCATCAACTCGAAGTACCTGTTGAGCAGGACCACGGTGCGCTCGGCCCCGAGCCGTCGACTGGCGGCGGTGAACCCGCGCAGGTCCGCGAAGAGCACGGTAACGGTGCGCGTCTCGCCGACGAACGCCGCATCCGCATCATCTTGGGTCAGCAGCGCTGCAACTTCGGGCGGAACGAACTGCGCGAGGGTGTTCATCAGGGCGCTTTCCTTGCGCTCCTGGGTGATGACGCGAACCGAGATCGCCGCCAGCAGAGAGAGTACCATCGCCAGAGACGGGACGAACATGGGGGCGATTACGCCGAAGCGGTTGAAGGCCCAGACTGCCAGGGCGTTGTGCAGGACCAGGCAGGCTGCGGCCACCGGCACGTGGACCCGCGCCCGGGTGGTGGTGACCAGGGCGCCGATGAGCAGTGTCCAGACCAGTACCGCGAGCAACGTCGCTTCGGGACGCCAGCGACGGATGAACTGCCCGGTCAGGACGGTGTCCAGCGCGTTGGCCTGGACCTCGACTCCCTTGGCGACCGGCTCGAAAGGGGTGGGGCGCACGTCGTGAAGGCCTATAGCGGTAACTGCGATGAAAACAATCTTGTCCCGGAAAGTGTCTGGCTGAACCTCGGCACTCCCGGCCAGCAGATCGCCGGCAGATACGTGCGGAAAGGGCTGGCCGGGGCCGGCGAAGTTGATGAGCATCGTCCCCTCGCGTCCGATGGGGATGCGTCGCTGGGCCCCGAGTTGCACATGGGAACCCATGCGGACCTGGATCTCTTCAGACGGCACGCCCAATGCACGCGCGGCGACCGAGAGCCATAGTGACTGGTAAAGCCCGCCGCCAGCCTGCACAACCGGCGGACTCTCGCGGTAGATGCCGTCCAGCGACGCGATGACATCCACGAAGCCCACGCCTCGCGCAACCCGGGCGATCTCGGGCAGGGGGCCAATGGCGCCGGTAGCGCTATACAGATGTGAGAAAGCGTTGAGTCCCACGCCCCGACTGATGTTGGTTCTCGGCAGAGCGAACCGCGCGAGTCCGTCGGTCGCACTCGCCCCGTCCGGCCGGTTCTCCGCACCCGAAAGCAACGCAGCAGCATGCACGGTGCTGCCGTAGTCGCGGCAGGCGCGCACCAGGGCCTGGTCGGACCGGGCGCCGCCGGGGCCCGGCTCCGCGAGCAAGATGTCGAAGGCGATCACGCGCGCTCCCGCTTCGCGCAGGACCTCGATGAGCCGGGCGTAACGTTCCCGGGGCCACGGCCAGGGCCCGACGCGCGTCAGACTGTTGTCATCCACGGCGACGATGACGATCTGGTCACTGGAGGTACGGGCGCCACGGTTGAGAAAACGGGCGTCGATGGTCCTCAGTTCGAATCGCTCCAGGATGTCGCCCGGCGGGGTGAGCGTCCACGCCACGATCAATAGACCGACCCCGAGCACAGTAAGCAGGGGCGCGATTGCCTGGTGTCCTGATTGGTTCTCCGGCGCTGTGTCGCGCCTCATTGTAGGGCTCCCGCCGATGCTGTCACGCTCCGGGCGAACATTGTGGGCCCAGAGTGGCGTCGTTTGAATTGCCGCGGCTGCGGGTATCAGTTATGATGCTGACAAGCGAACGCACGTTTCTGCGCATATTGGGTTCGTCAAAGCAACACCCAGGAGGGCTGGGTCAAACATCATATGCGAAGAGCGTCCCTTGTACTCATCATAAGCTTGGCGATACTTGCGGCCATCAGCATGTTTATGCTGGAGTCTCTCCTGGTCGTCCAGCGTGTCGCCGCAATCACGAACCCTACCGGCGCGATCAGTATTCGCCCTCAGGGCAGCAATGCCTTCGTGAACCTTGGCGACACGAAACGGGTCATGGCCGGCACCGTCATCAAGACCGGGTCTGATGGCGAGCTTATGCTCAATTGGGTGGACGGGTCACGAATCAAGGTGGGCCCGAACACCACCATGCAGGTGCTCAAGTGTCAGGTGAATCGTGCGCGATCCAGCGAGAGCTACCTGTTCAAGCTGGACCTGGGGCGTGTATGGGTGCGCGTGCTCAAGCGGCTGTCACAGCGGTCGAAGTTCGAGATCAGCACCCCAACCGCGACCGCTGCGGTGCGCGGAACGATCTTCTCGGTCGCCGTGGCGGAAGACGGGTCCACCAGCGTCTCAGTGCTGCGGGGACAGGTTGACGTCGTGACCGACGAGGGTGATGTTGCGGTCCGGGCCGATCAGATAGCGGAAGTCGGCCGCGACGCTACCCCAGCGGTACTTGAGCAGAGCGACGCGGACCAGGCCCAGTGGAAGTCGGTCGCGGATGTGGCCCGGCCCGCGCTGACCGTCGACAAGCCCATCGGAGACCGAATGCCCGCGGGGGCCCAGTCTGTTCACGTCAGCGGCACGGCGGAGCGTGGGGCCCAGGTGACCGTCAATGGTCATCCGGTGGCCGTGAAGATCAACGGCAGATTCGAGACGGACCTACCACTGCCCCACGGGACGGAGCCGGTACGGATCGAAGTCCGGGCGCGCGATGAGAAGGGCTTCGAGAGCGTCGTGGTGCGCAAGCTGACTCGGTAATCCATCCCAGCCACAGGACCGGCGCGGTCCACCGTCTCGAGCACGGGGGGCGCAATGTTCCGCCAGATGCGCCGACTTTTGGGCGCGTGCATTTCTTGTTTCATCTTCTGTACTTACCCGGGGCACTGTCAGACCGCTCCGGGTGACCTCGTCGAGATACAGGTTCCCGGCGCACACCTCTCGCTTTTCCCCACACCCCAGCAGCCGGTCCAGCTGGTGATCCGTGCCCGCGCCCTGACCCCAGCGGCAATTTCGCTGAGATGCCGCGCGGTGATCGACACACCCCCCGGGATGGCCGACTCGGGGTACCGGGTGTCTGATCCGCAGACGCTGGAACTCACTGAACAGGGGGTCTGGCGCGAGACCGCCCTTGTCTTCTCGTGCTCTCACACATGCGTGGCGATGACCACAGGGAAGCTGGTGATTCGCGGGTCGGCGGGAGATGTTCCAGTTCGGAAAGACGTGCCGATCCGACTGGGCCGAGGCGCCCTGGCGTTCCTTGAGCGCCGCTCGGTTCCATACCCCGACGGCGTACGCGCACTGGATGTCACGTGCCTGGAAAACCCCTTCCTGCGCGCGGAAGTGATTGGGCCGTCCGGGTGCGTCGCGAGCCTGTTCAGCCATGCAGTCGGCCCGGATGCGCTGGTGCCCGGCGATCACCCCTTCGGGCTGGTCTGGGCGGGGTTCGACGAGTGGCATCACAGCACCATGCCCCGGCCGGGCGAGGAAGTTGCTGCCGTCTACTCCGGCAGAGCACTGGGTGGGGTCGCGAACATGACCGTCCGCCTGGCTGGGGACAGCGACTGCCTGGAGGTCACCTGGGACGCGCGCGCACTGCCCGCCTCGCCAGGGCCGATCTACCTGGCGACGAGTGTAGTCAAAGGTTCGTCGCTTACAGTGCCGGGGGCGGGAGATGCTACGGCCGGCGAGATTCTGCCCGTTCCCGCCCAGGGCACGGGACAAATGCGAGTGGCCCCGGCCGGCGAGGGGCAGGCGCTGGTGGTGGAGTATGCGGCTTCCACGCTGGTGAGCGTCACGGCCGGGTCGCGGCGCCCCTGGTACGACTACTTGGCCTTCAATCTCGGGGAAGGGTCGCCGGGTATCGTGACCTTCCGGCTGCGGATCGCGCCGCTGTGAGTTTGTTTGCGTCTCCCGGCAAAGCGAACGGCGCGCCCCTGTGGCAGGAGCGCGCCGTTATGGCTTGCGGAGGGTCGTTTCGATGCCGGGGAGCTACTGGTCCGGCCCGATGCCCACGAACTGGGCTGCAAGCTGGACCATCTCCTGGTCCGAAACCTGTGTTACCCGGCCCGATGCGTATTGCTCATCGATGAGTTCCTTGATCTGCTGGACGCCGGGATGATCCTTGGATATACGGGCGTCACCCTCCAGCCGATACCAGACATTGATCCACTGGGCAATCCCGGCGAGGCCGGACTTGTCGGTGACCGCAACCCCCGGCGGACGGTTGAGGATTTTGGCGGTGTCGAAGATGTTGTAGATCTCCTCGTCCTTGTACAGCCCATCGGCGTGGATGCCGGCCTTGGTGACGTTGAAGTTTGCGCCCACGAAGGGTTGGTTATCCGGGATGCACATGCCGATTTCCCGCGCGAAATAGTCGGCGATCTCGGTGATAACCGACAAGTCCATCCCGTCGTTGGTTCCCCGCAGGGCGCAGTACTCGATGGCGAGCGCTTCCACCGGGGTGTTGCCGGTGCGCTCTCCGATGCCCAGACAGGTGCCGTTGGCCACGCCGCATCCGTAGAGCCAGGCAGTGGTAGCGTTGACCAGGCCATTGTAGAAGTCATTGTGCCCGTGCCATTCGAGGCAGTCCGCGGGGACGCCGCCCAGGAAGCGCAGGCCGTAGATGATCCCGCGGACGCTGCGGGGCAATGCGACGCCCGGATAAGTGACGCCAAAGCCCAAGGTGTCGCAGGCGCGCACCTTGATGGGCGTCTTCGCTTCCTCGGACAGCTTCATCAATTCGCGCACGAAGGGGATGACGAAGCCGTAGAAGTCGGCCCGGGTTATGTCCTCGAGATGGCAGCGGGGGATGATGCCCTCCTCCAGAGCCATCTTCACTACCGCCAGGTAGTTGTCCATGGCCTCGGAGCGCTTCATGTTGAGCTTGTGGAAGATGTGGTAGTCGGAGCAGGAGGTGAGCATCCCGGTTTCCTTGATGCCCAACTCGCGCACAAGCTGGAAGTCCTTGCGAGATGCCCGGATCCAGCTCGTGACTTGCGGGAACTCGTAGCCCCGCTCCTGGCAAAGCCGGAGAGCTTCGCGATCGCGCTCAGTGTAAACGAAAAATTCGCAGGCCCGGATGATGCCCTTCGGCCCACTCAGGCGGTTGAGCATGTCATAGATGGCCACGATCTGCGCAGGTGTGAAAGGCGGCCGGGACTGCTGACCGTCGCGGAAGGTGGTGTCGCTGATATAGATCTGCGCCGGCGGGTTCATCGGCACCTGGCGATGGTTGAACACGATGCGCGGCACGTCATGGTAGGGGAACACATCCCTGTATAGCTGTGGCTCGTCCACGTCCTGCAACTCGTAGTGGTAGTATTCCTCCTCCAGGAGATTCGTAGCGGGATTGTAGTGAGGCATGCGCCTTCCTCCAGCCGACGAGATTCGGCCCGGCCAACAGGCGGGCAAAGACGGCAGGTTGCACAAACGACACCGCGCGAGGGACCTGGTGTGCTTGGTGGGGTCGCTGCTGCAAATGGGCGCCAACCGGAAGCGTAAATGTGTTATAGTACTGGCCACGCGATATGTGCCGGATTATAGCACGTATACACAGGAGCCTGCAAAGCACATGTCTTTCCCGACAACGAATATCGGCGGCATCGAGATCTCTCGACTGATGATCGGCAGTAACACTTTCCACGGTTTCTCCCATTTTAGCAGTGCGCGCGATAACTGGCTCCGGCAGCATTTCACACCAGAGCGCATCTACGAGGTCATGCGTTACTGCGCCGAACAGGGCCTGAACGCGACCATCGCTATCCAGCGCAAAGACTACAAAGAGATCATGGAGCAGGTCGAGAAAGACACCGGGGTCCACATCAACTACATCGCCACACCGGCCGGGGCGACGCTGGATGACCTCAAGCGCGGCGTGGATGAGGCCGCCGATCTTGGTTGCGAGTTCTGCTGGCCCCACACAAGCTGGACCGACGTGCGCGTACTCGCCAGCGAGAACCGCATCCACGAGGGCCCTGAGGCGCTGGAGTACATCCGCAAAAAGGGCATGATCCCCGGTTGGAGCACCCACCGTCCGGAGACGGTCATCGTGTCGGATCGCGCCGGCTACGACTGCGCCGGTTATGTGCAGATTTTCAACTCCATCGGGTTCCTGTGCGCCATCGAGACCGACTGGGAGCGCAATATCATCCAGGGAACGCCCAAGCCCGTGGTGAGCATCAAGCCGCTTGGGGCCGGGAGGATCATGCCCCCCACAGGCCTGGCCTTCGTATACGGTAATATCAAACCCATTGATACGGTGGTCATCGGGATGATGAGCGTCCAGGAAGCCGAGGAGGATATCCGCATTGCGCGGCAGTGTATCGAGCAGAGCTGGAGGGGGCCGGAAGTCGAACTGCAGTACACGCGCAGCAAGGCGGCACTGAAGAAGGACTGACTACCGCGCACGGGTGCGAAATGACTGCAAGCGGGGTGTGGGATATGAACGATCGATGGATCTGCAGTGTCTGTGGTTATATCCACAAGGGGCCGGCTCCTCCGGATGCCTGCCCCAGCTGCGGCGCGCCTTTCACGGCCTTCGAGCGCCGTGAGGCGGACCCGAAGCGCCGCTACCGACGCATTCAGATAATCGAAGAGCGCCCCGAGGGCTTCAGGTACCTGATCATCGGCAACAGCGCAGCAGGACGCACCGCGGCCCAGGCGCTTTCGGCGATGGACCCCGATGCCACGATCACGATCCTGTCGGAAGAGCATGTGGGGCTCTACGCCAGGCCCATCCTGCCCGACTTCATCGGCGGTATGGACCGCGAGGATTGCCTGTCAACGGGCGCCCATTTCGACGACGAGGGGCTCGAGATCGTCAAGGGAGTCGTGGCGGAGAGCATCGACCGGGTGGCGAAGACAGTCTCCTGTTCGGACGGCTCGACGTACCCCTACGACGCGCTCCTTCTTGCCACGGGATCAAGCCCGATTCAGATCCCCTGGCCCGGTTCGGACGCGGATGGCATCGCGTACTTCCGCACCTTTGCGGATGCCGAACGCATCGCACAAGCAGCCGGGGATGCGACCCATGCGGTGGTTGTGGGCGGCGGTCTGTTGGGGCTGGAGTTCATTCGGGCCTTCCACATGCGCAAGATACCCACGACGCACCTGGTCAGGGAAGCGCGCATCGGCGCGCCGGCGCTGGATGAGAAAGCCGGGGAGGTCATCGAACGCGCCCTGGCCGGTTGGGGCGTTGAGGTGATCCTGGAGGACGAAGTCGAGAGGTTCGAGTCCAGGGACGGACGAGTTTCGGCGGTCAGAACAAAGGGTGGGAGAACCATTGAGTGCGACCTGGTGGGCGTCGCGGTCGGAGTTAGGCCACGCGTCGATCTTGCGCGCGAAGCCGGACTTGAGGTGGACCGCGGAATCGTCGTGAACCGGCGGTTCCAGACCAGTGACCCATCGATCTACGCCGCTGGCGATGTAGCCCAGGCTTACGACCAGGTCTGGAACGAGAACCGCGTCAACACCTCCTGGCGCAACTCTTCGGAACAGGGTGACTATGCGGGTATCTACATGGCCGGAGGCGAAGGGGAATACCCGGGCGCAGTGGCCGCGAACTTTCAGCTTGCCGCTGGGCTTCCATTCTGCGCCATCGGCATCTCCAATCCCGCCGACGAGAGCGCATTTGAGGTCGAGGTCAGCGTGGATATGGATAAGCGCACGTACCGCAAGCTTGTCCGCCGGGATGGCGTGCTGGTGGGCGCTTGTCTGGTTGGAGACCTGAGCGATTCGAGAAAGATCGAGGACGAGATTCGAGAGAGCACATCACCCATACAGCCCGGCGCGGAGCAGGCTACTCCCGCGCCGAAAGGCCCCAACGAGGGCGAAAACAAGCAAGGCGGCCCCGAACCGCCACAGGAGGAGGCCGGGACCATGCGCAAGATGACGGAAGAGAACGTGAAAGCGGCATTCGCCGGTGAGAGCCAGGCCCATATGAAGTACCTCAACTTCGCGGTGAAGGCCGCAGAGGAGGGCAAGTCCAACGTGGCCCGGCTGTTCCGGGCGGCATCCTTCGCGGAGCAGGTCCATGCGTCCTCGCATCTCGATGTCCTGGGCGGCATCGGCAGTACCGCCGAGAACCTGTCCGAGGCAGCCTATGGGGAAAACTTCGAGGTTGAGGAAATGTACCCGGCTTTCATGATCGTTGCGGAGGACCAGGAAGAGTTCGAGGCTCACCAGAGTTTCGGCAACGCCTATGAGGCAGAAAAGCAGCACCACGAGTTCTATCTGAAGGCCAAGGAAGCTGTGGATGCGGGCCGCGATGTGGACCTGGGCATCATCAACGTCTGCTCGGTATGCGGCTGCACCCTCGAAGGCGAGGCCCCACACAAGTGTCCCGTCTGCGGGGCGAAGAAGGAAAAGTTCGTGCAGTTCTGAGCCCCGTCCAGTACGGCGGTGATACAAGCCCGGCGCGACAGCTGTCGTCGCGCCCGGCTTGGTTTATCGATATTGGACGGATGCTACTCGAACTGGGTCCCCAGCTTGGCTTGGGAGATGACCCACATGTTCTGAACCGCCTCGTCGAGTGTGACCGGGAACTGGGTGCCCTCGCGGATTGCGCTGTAGAGCTCGTCCCATATCGCCCAGGCCTTCGGGTGGCTGGCCTGGATGGTCTCCTCAATCCAAGGGAGCTTCTCCGGGCTGCCGAAACCCTCACCCGGAGTGCCGGGGTCCGCAGTGCGTTCAGGCAGGGCGACGGACGGGTCCAGGTACTTCAGCTGGATTGTGTCGCCGGTGCAGGTGAGGGCGCCGCGGCTGCCCCAGATCAGGTACTCCGGCGCCCCAAGGGCCGCTCCGCCGCTGATTTCCAGGTCCACGATTCGGCCATTCTCGCCCTTGAGAATGATCTTGAGGTGGTCTTCGGCGTCGCCAACGGCCGCGACGCGTTTGAGGTCGCTCCACATGGAGGCGATGGGCGCGCCCAGCAGCTGGCAGGCGTGGTCCACGATGTGCGGACCCCAGTTGAGAAGCTGTCCGCCGCCGAACTCCATGATGGTCTGCCAGTCGTCGCGGCGCTGGTAGCTGACCCGGGCCAGCTTCACCTCATGCACATCGCCCAGTTTGCCCGAAGCGATAATCTCGCGGATCACGAGGAACGCCGGTTCGAAGCGCCGGTTGTGCCGCACGAAGAGCTTCGAGCCGGTGCGCTCGGAGGTGGCCCGCAGGCTCTTAGCCTCCTCGAAAGTCAGGCACATGGGCTTTTCCATGAAGACCATCTTACCGGCTTCGAGGGCCATGATGCCGTGAGCGTAGTGGTCATTTGAGCGGGTGGCGATGTCCACCAGTTCCACTTCGGGATCATTGATGAGGTCGCGCACGCTCTCGTAGCTGCGTCCGCCGTAAGTCTCCTCGAAGCGCTTGCAGCGCTCGGGGATGATGTCGCAGGCGGCCACAAGCGTGAACTTGTCGGTCTTGCCCTCAAGCTCCTTGCAGTGCATCCCCCAACCCGCGCGTCCCAGGCCGACGAGACCAATCCTGATGGGCTCTGACAATGTGCTCACCTTCCGAGCGGACCTTGAGAAGCCCGCGTGATTAGCTGCCCAGCTCTTCGTCTGTCCAATTCGCCGCTACTGCGCTCCGTCCTCCAGCCATTCCAGTGTGAATCGCGCGAAAGTCAGGCTCTCATAGGGGTGGTGCTCGCCGCGTTCATACAGGCAGGCGAAGGTTCCGTCGGCAAGTCGCGCCAGGCACGGGTAGGCGGAATGGCCGGGAAAGAGAACCTTCTCGATGGGCCAGGTCTGCCCTTCGTCACGGCTGGCGCGGATGGTTTCATTGGTGCGCTTGAGACTGGCGCAGTTGGCGAAGAGCCAGAGCGGGCCCTGGGGCGTATCCGTAGCTATCAAACTTGCGTCGCATACCGGCTCTAGCAGCCTTTCATCCAGGACCGGATCGGACCAGGACTGTCCGCCGTCGTCGCTCCAGGCAATAGCGCGCCGGTTTGTCCCGCTATTGGTCCGCATGTTCAGGCACAGTCGACCGCCGGTGGTTTCCACCACCTCGCACTCGTTGCAGTCCTTGAAGAGGGGACGGATGGTCGGGCCCGGGGTCCAGGTGATGCCGCCGTCATCGCTGAAGATCACGCCGGAACGGTATTCCTGGGTCTCTTTGCCCATCTCGCCGCCCATGTACCACATGGGGATGACCAGACGGCCGGAACGGGTCTGAATGCCGTTCCCCGGGCCGGTTGCTACGCGGGTCCAGTCGAAGTCCACCTGCCTGACCTGATTCGTGATCTCCTGCAGCGGCGAGAAGTTTGCGCCCTCATCAGCGCTTCGCATCAAGAATACACGCTGGTTGTTTCGGCACAGGAGCAGGATCACATCGCCCGACTTCCTGTCCTGCACCGGGCAGGGGTTGCCCATGGTGTTGCGCTCGTCGTCGGCGAGCACTTGCATGGGGCCCCAGGTCTCTCCATTGTCAAGGCTGCGTTTGAGCACCATGTCGATGTTGCCGAAGTCCGCAGAGCTCTCGCGCCGGGCCTCGCAGAAAGCCAGGATCGTGCCTTTCGCGGTGACCAGCAGAGACGGGATGCGGAAGGTGTGTGTGTCTTCCGTGCCCGATACGAATAGGGGACGCTCGCGCGGAAGCAAGGCGGTCTTGCGGTCCAGTTCGTCCAGCGTAAAGTGCCACGCGGCAACAGAGTGCTTCTCGCCCTCGGCCAGGACAATGTATGTGGTGGTCACCAGTGTGCCGTCCGACAGGAGTTCCAGGCCGGGGTAGCCGAGGTCGTACTTCACGGGGCTGTTGTAGAACCGCACTCGATACTGGCCTTCACGCAGGTTGACCAGGTCCTCATAGGTGCCCACCCACCCCACGAAGTCGCCCGCGGTAGGGCTGGTCTGGGCGACGTCGCGGAATGTCATCACCAGTCGGCCATCGGCAGCATAGCGGGGCATGTGGCGGTCCCCGGTGAGGCTCGCGGGAAGCTCCACGGGCCTGCTCCACGTCTCGCCCTCGTCATCGGTGACGCAGAGCATGGAATTGTAGCGGCGCGCGTTTTCGCGCATGACCATGGCGATCTGTCGGCCGTCGGGTGACACAACGAGCGCGGGCTCGCACAGGTCGGCGCCTTCGAACTCGGCGATCATTCGCTCGGGGCCCCAGGTGAGGCCGCCGTCCTCGGAGACGCTCTGCCAGATGGTGAGCGGGGAGCGGTCGCAATCATTGGGTCCGCGGTGATAGACGCACAGGTGCCGCCCCCCGGATATAGGGACGATGGTGATGGGCGCCACCACGCAATGCAGGCCGTTGGGCTCCAGCGGCGTCCACGTCTTCCCAAGATCGAGAGACACCGACTGCCTCATGGCCCCGTTGCCTTCCATCATCAGGAGACGCTCCACGCCGTCGGGACCGATGATGCGGTGCAGGCATGGGCAGTTAGTGGCTGTGGCCCAGTTGTCGGGCACCGGAAGTCGTTCGCTCCAGGTGCGGCCGCCGTCATCGCTGCGTTTCAAGACCGCCGAAGGGCCGCCATGACCCAGCGGGTAGGTGCAGTAGATGGTCTTGCCGTCGGCAAGGAGCACAGTGGTAGGGTGGCCCAGATACTGGCCTTCAATGCGCTCCACAACTGTCAGGCGGTGCTTCTCGGTGGACAGATCAATGGTGGGAATGGTGTAGTTGGTGGGCTGGGTGCGCGGCGGGGGGAGCGGCCGGATATCACCCGTCGCCGAGAAATGGGTAACGCGCATGAGGCTGCGCCAGGGCCTGAGCCCGAACTGGCCGAAGGGCCTGTTGCCGCTGAACTGCACCGCTCGCACCAGGGCGCCGTCGATGAGGAACCGCAACCGGTCACCCTCGCGAACGGCTTCGAAGACGAAGGGCACGCCGTTGCGGACAACATTCTGGATACCCTCGGCGAACTGGGTACCCGGGCCGAAAACCGGGCCGCTGAAGAACATCTGTCCGGTAGCGCCCTCAAAGCCAAAATGGCTCTTTCCGTCGATGACGAAGCTGGCAGCGCTCTTGTCAAGGTCGAAGATGGTCAACTCCGCGCGAATGCGGAAGTCGCCGCAGCCCAGGGCATTGCCTGCCCAGAGAACATTGTTCACGCCCTGCAGTTCGAGGTAATCGCCGCCGCGCACCCAGGGGCGGCCTTCCTCCCGCACACAGACTGGCTTGCCGGCATCCACGAACACGGCGCTGCTTGCGGCAGTTCCGCTCACGGTGGAGTTCCCCCTGAGAGGCTGAGGTTGGGCGGCGCAAGTCACTGTCACGGCAAAGAGCGCCGCAACCAGCGCGGCGCTCGGGAGACCGGGGAGATGGCTGTTCATGGCTCCAGTCTCGTTCCCATGGGCTGGCGCACGGAAGCTCCGGGCGCTACTGGCCTTCTCCGGTGAGAGCCTCGAACCCCGATACGATGTCGAGTATCTCCTCGGTGATCGTGGTCTGGCGGATGTGGTGGTACTCCGCTGAGAGTTCGGCCAGGCGTTCTTCGATATTCCGATCTGCCGCCTGCATTGAAGCGAGACGTGCGGCGTTCTCGCTGGCCTGTGATTCTGTGGCAGCACGGTAGAGTGAGACCACCAGATGCTGCTCCACGGTGGCCGCGAAGAGCATGTCCCAGTCCATCGTGAATATGGGCACACACCGCGAGGGCCACTCGTCGGCCTTCAGGAGCCCGAGCCATTCGCTGTCCAGAGGCAGCAGGTTCATGGTTCGCGCGCGGTAGGAGGCCGATGACAGCAGCATATTGTGGCAGAGCACGACCCGATCAATGCCCCGCTCAGTCCGCCAGTCCTGGATGATGTGCAGCAGCCTGCCTACCAGCGGCGCTGTGCCCTGGAGGGATGCGGGGGTCGGCAAGAGCGCCTCGGGCACCAGCCCTTCATCCTCAAGGCGCGATGCGGCCCGCGACCCGACACAGACCAGCGCGGGTTCGGCGTCCGGGCTGAGGCTCCGGGCCTCAAGAACACTGTGGTGGACGATCTCCTCGTTGAACTGTCCGCACATGCCCTGGTCGGAGCCGAAGACCACGATGCCCGGGATTCTACTTCGCGACCGATTCTCTACGTAGGCTCCCGGCGGTCGGTTGCGCAGCAGGGCATGCAGGGCCAGCTTCACCGTGCGGTTGTACTCCGCAAGGGCGCGGACGGACGCGTGCATCTCGTTCATCTTCACAGCCGCCAGGGCCTTCATCGTCTTGACCACGGAATGAAGGTCCTGGGCCGTGCGTATTTTGCGCTTCAGTTCCTGGGCGGTGGCCATCTGCGCTCCCGGCGTCAGTTCGCTTCGATGACGTGATCGTGCCCGCCCAATCCCTCGCGGTCCTGGGGCCGGCAGTCACTCTCCGTTTTCATTCATCGTCTCGTGGCTGTTTCTCGAGCACCTGTCGGGCTGCGCTCACTATGCTTGCCGTGTCTTGATCGGTCAGCCTGTCACCCCGCCGGATACGCTTGCACAGCTCGGGCAGTTGAGTTACCACTGCGCGGCGGATCGCCTGCTCGGCATCCGCGATACCGTCCAGGGGGATTCCGTCCAGCACGCCGCGGGTGACGCAGACCAGCACAGCGATCTGCTCCTCCACGGGGACGGGCGCGTACTGGGGCTGTTTGAGTGCCTCGCGCACCCGCCGGCCGCGTTCCAGTGTGCGGCGGGTGTCCTCATCGAGACGGGTTCCGAAGCGGGCGAAGGTCTCGAGTTCCTCGAACTGCGAGTAGGACAGGCGCAGTTCGCCGGAGATGTCCTTGAAGGCCGCCAGTTGAGCCTTGCCACCAACCCGGGATACGGATGTCCCCACATCCACGGCGGGGAGAAACCCCTTCTGGAACAGGTCGGGGGACAGATAGATCTGCCCGTCGGTGATGGAGATGAGGTTGGTCGGGATGTATGCGGCCACATTCTGCGCTTCCGTCTCGACGATGGGCAGAGCGGTGAGTGAGCCGCCGCCATACTCGGGACGCAAGCGAGTGGAGCGTTCCAGCAGTCGGGAGTGGATGTAGAAGATGTCCCCGGGGAAGGCCTCGCGTCCCGGCGGCCGGCGCAGGAGCAGGGACAGCTCGCGGTAAGCCCTGGAGTGGCGCGTCAGGTCGTCGTAGATCACCAGCACGTCGCGGCCTGTCTCCATGAAATACTCGCCCATGGTGGTCGCCGCATAGGGCGCGACGTACTGCAGGCCGGGGGGGTCTTCGCCGGAGGCCATGACCACCAGGCAGTAGCCCATACCCCCGCGAGCCTGCAGATCGGCCACGAACCGCGCCACCGCCGCGGTGCGTTGGCCGATGGCGCAATAGATGCACAGGACGCCGGTGTCTTTCTGGTTGATGATGGTGTCCAGCGCGATCGCGGACTTCCCGGTCTGGCGGTCGCCCAGGATCAGTTCGCGCTGGCCCCTTCCCACGGGGATCAGCGCGTCAATGGCCTTGATTCCGGTCTGCAGGGGTACGGAGACAGGGGCACGGTGCATGATCGGCGGGGCTTCGCGCTCCACCAGCCGGTGCTCCAGGGCCTGCAGCGGCCTTCCGCCGTCGCGGGGCCTGCCCAGGGGGTCGATGACTCGCCCCAGCAGGCTTTCTCCAACGGGAACATCCAGCAGGCGCCCGGTTCGGCGGACCTCATCGCCCGCGCGGATCTGCTCGCTGTCATCCAGCAGGATGACGCCGACCTCGTCAGGGTCAAGGTTGAACGCCATGCCCATGCGGCGGCCGGGGAAGCGCACCAATTCCTCGGACTCCACGCTTGGAAGTCCGTCCACCCGGGCAACTCCCTGGCCCACCTGGGTCACGATGCCGATCTCCAGCGATTCCAGTTCCGGGCGCGATCGCTCGACGACCTCCCCTATCACGTCGTCGGTGCTCTCGATGACCATGTCGAGGAATCGCTCAGGCCGCGTCTCGCCACCGGTCATTGCTCGCCTCCAGGCTTCTCGGGCGCGCCTTCAGCCGTGGTCTCGCTCGCGACAGGGGTTTCATCCATGAGCCGCAGGATCTCCTCCTCGAGGGTGGTCAGGTAGCTGTCCACGCTCCAGACGACCTTTCGCCCGTCGGTGCGCAGTTCCAGGCCGCAGATGAGGTCCGGGGACGTCTCGAAGGACAGGGTGACATCCTCCCCGAAACGCTCGGCAATGAGTCGCTCGAGCATTTTGCGGTCGCTGTCATTCAGCTCGAAAGCGCTGACAAGGCGTGCATGTCCGCTGCGGACCATACGCTCGGACAGTTCGGCGACGGTGTTCTGCTCAAGTTGGCTTATCCGTTGTGCGAACAGGGCGGTTACCCTGCTTTCCAGTTCAGCGTCGGCCATCTCCTTGAGTGCTCTACGGGCGATCTCCACCACCTGCAGACCAGCGCGGCGACGTATCTCCCGGACGAACGCTGAACGCTCGCGTTCCATGGCCTGCTGCCAGCGCAGAGCGGCGCGGTCGGCCTCCTCACGCGCACGGTCAAGCAGTTCGGCCCTGCGCCTTTCCGCCTGTTCCTCAGCCGCTTCGATTATTCCACGGGTCTGTTCGTCAAGCTCCCGGCGCTTCTGTTCGTACTCTTCCCGGGCGCTGTCAGCCTTCTCGGCTTTCGCGCGGGCCTCGTCCAGTCTGGCGCTGATGAGCGCCTGCCGCTCCTCCATCATCCGCACAATGGGGCCGTAGAGGAAACGCTTGAGGAGCGCCACCAGGATGAGGAAGTTGACGATCTGTGCGATGAAAGTGAACGTGTCTATCTGCATGGCTTAGCCGCCTGTGAAGTGTTTCCAGAACGGGTTGGCAAAGAGCAGGATCATGGCGATGACGAAGGCGTAGATGCCGGTGGACTCCACCATCGCCATGCCCACGAAGAGAGTGCGGGTGATGCGGTCGGCCTCGTCCGGCTGCTGCGCAATTGCCTGCAGGGCAGATGCCAGCGCGCGACCTTCCCCGATGCCGGGGCCAATCGCGCCCAGACCCATGACGATGCCTGCTGACAGGGCGGAAGCAAAGGCGACCATTTCGCTGCCTTCCAACTCAACCATCTCCTTTGGGTTCGTCGTCCCGGCGGCGTTCGTGGGCCCGGGTGGCCGAACCGATGTACACCATTGCGAGAATCGAGAATATATACGCCTGGACAGCGCCGGTCAGCAGTCCGAGGGCGTGTGCGAGGATGGGAACGAAAAGCGGCGCGATCAACAGGAGGATGCCTCCGATCATTGACCCGCTCATCGCGTTGCCGAACAACCTGACCGCCAACGCCAGGGTGCGCGAGAGTTCGCCGAAGATATTGAAGGGCAGCATCACCACGGTTGGCTCGAGGTACTGGCGCAGATAGCCTCGAAGGCCCTGCTTGCTGATCCCGTGGATGGGCACGGCCACAAAGACGCACGCGGCCAAGGCGGCCGTTGTCGTGAGCGACCCGGTCGGGGCCTGGTAGCCCGGGATGACCGAGAGCAAGTTGCAGGTCAGGATGAAGAGGAAAAGCGTTCCGATGAATGGCAGGTAAGGGGCGGGGTCCTGCCGGCTGACCTCGCGGATCTGCGCTTGCATGGCGCCGACAATGACTTCCAGCATGTTCTGGCCGGGGCTCATCTCTGCCTCGGGAGTGAGACGCCGCGTGATCAGCCACGAGCCGACGACCAGCAGGGCCATCACCGCCCAGGTGAAGACGAGAGTGGCGCTGATAGTGATGGCGCCGCTCTGCCAGAAGATGACGTCATCGGGAGTCACCTGCACGCTGCTCACCTCCGCACTAAATGCGATCTCGCGCTTGCGGCGAGAGTCTCTCCGCGAGTAGCCTCACCATCACGACGCGGGCCACCACAAAACCTGCCAGGCAGGCCGCAAGCCCCTGCCACGTTCCGCCGGATGCGAAAACGAACCCGGCCGCAACCGCGACGTTCCTCACCAGGAAGCTGAACAGCACCAGCATGCCCGGCGAATCCTGGGACGTGATCTTGCGCACCGTCCACCACAGGCCGACGAAGTAGGCGGCGCCCAGTGCCAGCCCGGCCACGGCGGCCAGCCCGATCCGCAGGAGATCAATCATCCAGATCATGCCCGTCATCGCCGCGGTCTTCATCTTCCCGCGAGCGTTCGATGATTTCCCGTTCGCGGCTGATCCAGTACCAGGCGTTCATGCAGCCGACCATGAGCCCTCCCGCCAGGAGCATGAGGGTCCAGGAGAACCGACTGGGAAAGCGGCTGTCCAGCCATAGCCCGATGGCGATGCCCATGAGCGTGGGTATGCTCACCGACCAGCCCACTAGTCCGAACATCCCCAGCCCGAACCAAAGGCTCTCCTGCCGGTGTCTGCGGGCCCAGAGCTTCCGCTCTTGCTTGCGGGCAACCACATCGGTGAATGACGCGTCCTCCTTGTGACGTCCGGGTTCATCGTTCATGCCCGGCATCTCCCAGTTCGCGCAGTCCCCGTACGAGACTTGTGGTGAGCTTCGACAGGGCGGCGCGCATGGATGCTTCGCGTTCCTGCATTTCGGCGGCTTCCTTCTGCACCAGGGCGCGAAGGCTTTCGAGATCATCGCCCGGGATCGCCTCCCGGCTGGAGATCGTGACCTCCTCGCCCGCCTTGACCAGCAGGCCTTCATTGACCGCCACGAAATGCTCCTCCCCGTCGCGCGTGTGGTATGACAGTATCCCGGGCGCCAGCGCCGAGACGAAATCGATATGGAGCGGCAGCAGGCAGAAGGATCCGTTGAGGGCCTCGGCGATCACCTTTGTGACCTCTTCCTCCACCAGCACCCGCGTTGGCACCAGGACCCTAAGCAACATCTTTCTCGGCCTCGTCAATATCGCCGATCATGTACAGCACCCTTTCGGGGCGGTCGCTGAACTCGTCGTTGAGTATCCGCTGGCAGCCTTCGAGAGCGTTCTCAAGCGCCACGAAGCGGCCCTCCATGCCGGTGAACTGGGTGGTCGTGAAAAAAGGCTGCGTCAGGAAGCGCTCCAGTCGCCGGGCGCGGTATACCGTGCGCCGGTCACGTTCTGACAGCTCCTCCAGCCCCAGCATGGCGATGATGTCCTTGAGCTCCTCGTACGTCGCCAGAGTTGCGCGGATCGCCTGAGCGGTCTCGTAGTGATGCTTGCCCACCCCGATGGGCGTCAGCATGTTGGAAGTCGAATCGAGCGGGTCGATGGCGGGGTAGAGGCCCTCGCGTGCCCGCTTGCGCGACAGCACGATCGATGCCGACAGGTGCCCGAAGGTGTGAACGGCGGCAGGGTCCGTAAAGTCGTCGGCGGGAACGTAGACTGCCTGGATCGAGGTGATCGCGCCGGCGCGGGTGTTGCAGATGCGCTCCTCAAGTTCTGCCAGATCGGTGGCGAGGGTGGGCTGGTATCCCACGCGCGAGGGCAACTGGCCCATGAGTCCGGAGACTTCCTGGCCCGCCTGGATGAACCGGAAGATATTGTCGATCAGCAGGAGCACATCCTGGCGCTCCCGGTCACGGAAGTGCTCAGCCATGGTGAGTGCGGCATGGCCGACTCGGAACCGGGCGCCCGGTGGCTCATTCATCTGGCCGAAAACCATCACCGTGTTGTCCAGCACTCCCGCGTCCTTCAGTTCGCGGTACAGTTCTTCCGCCTCGCGGCAGCGCTCGCCGATACCGCAGAAGATGCTGACGCCCCGGTGCTGCTCCACGATATTGTGGATGAGTTCGGTGATGAGCACCGTCTTGCCCACACCTGCTCCACCGAAAAGCCCGGCCTTCCCGCCACGTTCCAGTGGCGCGAGGATGTCGATAGCCTTGATCCCGGTCAGGAAAGGTTCGGAGCGCGTAGCCTGGTCCGCCAAGCTCACGGGGGACTGATGTATTGAACGCTGCTCGAAGCCCTCGAGATCGCCGCCACCGTCGATCACGTCTCCGAACACATTGAAGGCCCGGCCCAGCAGTTGCGCTCCTACCGGGACCGTGATCGGTTCGCCGGTATCCACCACTTTGGCCCCGCGCTGCAGCCCCTGGGTGAGCGTCAGAGCGATGCCCCGGATCGTGTCCGAAGAAACATGCGCAGCAACTTCAATCACGATGTGACCACGGTCTCCTGCTATCAGCCTGGTTCTAAGTGGGGGAATTCGGTGGGGAAACCGCACGTCTACAACGCTGCCACGGACGCGCAGGACGCTACCGATGTTTTCCGGGCCGTTTCTCTCATGCGATATCATGGAATCACAGCGCACAGGGCGCGCGCAAATACCTCCGGCTGTGAGTCTGCCCGACGACACAGTTCGCCGCCGTCCGCTCTATCCCCTTCACAGGGAGGAGGTTCGCCTGCGGCAAGGAAACCACAATGCACAAAGACGCACCAAGACGCGGTGCGCCCGGTGCGTTGTAGTGCACATATCCTGAACACCTCGCCGTCCGAAAGAGGTCCGTATTTCGATGCGACGCGTATTGTTGCTGTATTTCGTGGCACTTCTACCGTTGCTTTCGACACTGCCGGGGGCGGCTGATGTCAGGCTCCCGGCCATCCTTGGTGACAACATGGTCCTTCAGCGGGATCTGCCCATCCGCCTGTGGGGTTGGGCCGATCCGGGGGAGGTCATCTCTGTCTCTTTGAACGGCTGCGCTGCCCAGGTCACGACTGCCGCCGATGGCACCTGGAAGACCAGTCTTGCAGCGATGAAGGCCGGAGGTCCGTACACACTGACGTTCGCGGGCAAGAGCACCATCGCCCTGAAGAACATCATGATCGGCGAGGTCTGGGTCTGTTCGGGGCAGTCGAACATGGCTTGGGTCGTGCGCAACAGCACCAATAACGTGGCCGAAGAACTGGAGGCCGACCATCCCAACCTTCGGCTCTTTACCGTGAGCCGGGTCACCTCCGACAAGCCGCTGGATGACGTCAAGGGCCGCTGGGATGTGTGCACTCCCGAGACCGTGCCGGGGTTCTCGGCGGTGGCGTACTTCTTTGGCCGCGACCTGCACAAAGCCCTCGGCGTGCCCGTGGGACTGATCAACACTTCCTGGGGTGGCACTCCTGCGGAAGCGTGGACCAGCCTGCCCGCGCTCCAGGCCGTCCCGGAATTGAAGCCGATTCTCGACCGCTGGGATGCCATGCTCGCGAACTACCCGGCGGCATTGGAGAAGTACAACAAGGAGACCATCCCCGCCTGGGAAAAGGCCGCTGCCGATGCGAAAGCTCAAGGCAAGGCCGCACCTCGCAAGCCCACCCCTCCCATGGGGGCCGACAGCCCCCACCGTCCCGCGAATCTATACAATGCCATGATCGCGCCGCTGCTGAACTACGGTATCCGCGGGGCCATCTGGTACCAGGGCGAGTCCAACGCAGGGCGGGCCTACCAGTACCGCACGCTCTTCGCGGAGATGATCAAGAACTGGCGGGCTGACTGGGGGATCGGAGACTTCCCCTTCGGCTTCGTTCAGCTTGCCAATTACATGGCCGTGGAGCCCCAGCCGGCCAACAGCGCCTGGGCGGAGCTTCGCGAAGCCCAGACTATGGCCTTGAGCTTGCCGAACACCGGCATGGCGGTGACCATCGAGATCGGCGAAGCCAATGATATCCACCCCAAGAATAAGCAGGACGTGGGCAAGCGCCTGAGCATGTGGGCCCTGGGCGCCGTCTATGGGAAGGACGTGGCCTTCTCCAGCCCCCTGTACGACTCCATGAGCGTGGAGGGCGACAAGATCCGCATACGCTTCAAATACGCTTTCAATGGCCTGATGACCCCCGCCTGTGCGCCGGTCAACGGGTTCGCCATTGCCGGAGAGGACCGGAAGTTCTATTGGGCTGACGCAGTTATCGAGGGTGATACGGTGGTTGTCTCCTCGAAGACCGTACCGAAGCCGGTCGCCGTGCGCTACGGTTGGGGGAATAACCCTGTCTGCAACCTGTACAGTGGCGCGGGCCTGCCCGCATCGCCATTCAGGACAGACGACTGGCCCGGTGTGACCATCAACAACAAGTGACGGATAGCGGTGACAAGACGCATTCACGGCGCCCTGCGATCGGCCATTGTCGCCGCGCGTCTGTCATGTGCAATACACCAGGACGGGGCTGGTCGACAAACTCTGGTTTATGTGGATTTTGGCTCAACGAAAGCTCTGGCATGCCGGGCCGGCTAACCGGGATACAGCGAGACCGGCAGGCACACTGGCGCGGAATCGTCTTCCAGGGGCCTCTGGGGGGCAAATTGCGCGATCCTTCGGGCGTGCAACAAATGGCCACCGCGTCTACAATAGTCCGGCAAGACCTATTGCAAAGGACATGGTCAGCCTGTATGATGGTACAGAAATCAAGGCGTGGTTCGGAATACTCCATACTTGGGTGAGCCCGGTGCATTACAGGTTCGCAATTGCAGGCGTCATTCTCCTGGCAGTCTCACTGCCTGCCACCGCTGATATTTTGTGGGATCAGCCTGTCGGAGCGATGCCGGCAATCATCAGCACCCGAAACAACGTCTTTCCCACGCGCAGCGCCTACGGTTTTGACGACTTCGAGGTGAACTCGGGTGGCTGGTGGGAGGTCGACAAGGTCACGCTTTACGGGGCGGGTGGCCTCCTTCCGAACAGCGTGCACTTGGCATTCCCCTCAGCGCCGAATGCGAGCGCCATCACGACAACCTATCCCGGCACAGTTGTAGGGGGGAACCTGGAGTTCAACCTGGGCGGCATGAAGTTTTACAGCGGTCATTACTGGTTGAGCGGGTTCATCGTGCGCGGCGGCCAAGGCTCGTCCAATTGGACCTGGAAAACCAGGCAACAGGCGCTGTTGGACCCGGCATGGTGGCACAATCCCGGCAACTATTACGGCCTGGGCACCAATCCGCTCCCGATAAGCACGCTGCTGGATCTCGAGGAGGAAGAGGGTGACTTCGCCTTTCGCATCGAAGGCAAGGACGTTCCTGAGCCCGGTACTTTCGCACTGCTCGGACTGGGACTCGCCGGCTTGAGCGTCTACCGCCGCCGCAAGACCAGCTAAGCCGGCGCAACTCCTCTCCAAAGCAACGAAGGCCTCCCATAACCGTATGGGAGGCCTTCTCGCATTTGCCCTGACGGTTTCGTGGGAAGCAGGCCGCTTCCCGCACTGGATGAGCTTCAGTACAGGAGCTTGTGGTCCCGCAGGCCGGTGGCGCCGTCGATGAACAGCCAGACGCCTGCCGCCAGGATTGCCCCGACGACCATCCCCAGGAATAAGGGTCTGTAACGGCTGAAGGAGTTGAAGCCCCCGTAGCGCATGAGCAGCGTCTGACAGAGCCAACCGATGAACACTGACAGCCATTCCCGCGGAAGGTAGACAATGTAGCTCATGGCATAGCCTACCGGGTGCAGGGGCCACCACAGGTAGTTCATCCGCAGGAAGCTGAGTGCAATCAGCTTTGCCGCGCCATAGCCCACCAACCCCATGCTCAGCCAGTCGGTGTGTTTCACGAGCCCGGCGGTCAGTTGGTTCATGAACTGGTCGGGTGCCCGGGCCAGGCTGACGAACCGGTAGACGTTGATGGCGACGCCGCCGTGGGTATAGCCGGCCTCCAGAAGCGACCAGTATGACACCGGTATCGTCACCACCGCGGCAATGAGCAGCGCCCACGTGAGTTGCTGTGTTGCGGCGCCGGACTGGTCAGCGATCTTCATGGATTGCATGATCCGGGGCATGGGCGAGACCCGCATGTCATGGGTGAAAGCCATGAGCATGGTCACTGCGCTCCAGGTGGTCTGCGGGAGAGCATTGAAAGGCACCAGCGCCCGGATGATGTCGTGGGCACGCCAGTCCGGTTCGGCCATCCAGGGCATGCCCGCCTCCGAGACGAGTCGCGTCATCGCCAGCGTATAACCAAAGGCGATTACCAGCACAAGCACGGCGACCCAGGCCACCATCCCCGCATAGACACACCAGCCCACCATGAACGCGAAGGAGATCAGCCCGGCCCAGACGGCCCCTCGGTAGGACATCGGCTCACCGGCATCGTCGCCGGGCTGAAAGGTCAGGCCTTTGCGCACGATCTCCCACAGGGGGCGACGGGCCAGCCAGATGCTCACACCGGCCAGCGCGAGGTAAGCGCCGGCGGTCTGGTGGCCAGGGAAGGGGAAACGGTCGCCGCCGGCTGCGATGCTCATGCCGTCCAGACCCAGCGAGTAGCCGAGAACCGCTTCGGCCCGCGCGATCCAGTAGAAGGCCCAGAGGCTGAATGAGACCTCCCGGGTGAGCAGGAAACTCAGGCCGATAATGATCGGGTGGAAAGCGAAGTACACGGTACCGATGGCGTTCCACGGCCGGCCCCAACTGTAGGTGGGCTGGGGCTTGCCCATGAGTGTTGCCACCTCGATCTCGGGAAGCGTCGCGAAGTACGCATGGAGGCCATTGTAAAAGTGGAGCAGGAAAGCCCCGACCAGGCCGATCCACATGATGCGGTTACGGAAGAAGGTATTGAGAAAGCGCCCTGCCCGCGGTTCTTCGATGATCTCGAAGGGCACGGCTGCGAGCGGGAAGAGAAGGCGTTCGTTTTCCACCCACTGACGCCGGAAGATGGCGATGAGGCTTTGCATGAGCACGTAACTCGCCAGCGTGAAGGCGGTCCAGGCGCCAAGGGGAACCAGCCACTCGCGCCAGGGCACGCCGTAGCCCCAACCCTCGAACAGCCCCTTGACCACACGTGAATCCGTGGGAGCCATCCACTCCGGGATTGTGCTGAGGAAGGGTTCGGAGTAGGCCTTCTCGTTGGTGCAATAGTACTGGGGCCCGGCGATCATCGGGATGAGCTTCTGGGCGAGGTCGATCGAGGCGATCCCTGAAGCCAGCACGATCATGGTGAAGACGATGAGCCATTCGGGCTGGCTGAGCGCCCAGGAGCGACGCATCGCCTTGAGGATCACATTGAAGAAAGCATACAGGGCGAGAAAGACGATGAAACCGCCGATTGGGGGGTACGTAAGAGAGATCTGGGTGCCGTGGATGATGAGTTCGGAGTACTGGCTCCAGTCAGCGATGAAGACGCAGGCTGCGACGCCCACGACTACCGCCCGCCAGGTGAAACCGGTCTTCAGATGCATCGGTCCTCTCCGCCAGGCAGGTGAACACGACGGGGCGCATCAGTTGCGCTGCCCGCAGGGGTTTCTACAACTGGGCGGATGTGACCTGCAGCTCTGCGGCCCCGTAATGCCGCATTTTCTTGACACCGGATATGCCATTTGCTATCCTTCACGCGCTGACCCAAAGGGTCCACGGACCTTTGCAGCAGTACACCAAGGGGTGAAAGGACATAGATCCACGGGCTTATCGGGTGAATGAGAGGATACGCGCCAGGCAAGTGCGAGTGATTGATGAAAGTGGCGAGCAGTTGGGAATCATGAGCGTTGAAGACGCCCGGCGCAAGGCGGAGGAGCGCGAGCTCGATCTCATCGAAGTGGCACCCAATGCCAAACCCCCGGTCTGCCGTATCATGGACTACGGCAAGTTCCGGTACGATGCGCGCAAGAAGGCCAAGGAAGCTCAGCGCAAGCAGAAGCAGACTGAAGTCAAGATGGTTCGGGTCCGGCCCAATACCGGCGGCCACGACTTGACCTTTAAAATGCGAAACGCGCGCAAGTTCCTTATCAAGGGAAACAAGGTCAAGTTCAACGTGATCTTCCGGGGGCCCGAACTCCGACACAAGGAAATCGGCCAGCACCAGCTGGAAGTGTTTATAGAGGGCTGCAAGGACATCGCGCAGGTTGACCAGCCACCGAGGATGGAAGGCCGGCGCATGACGATGATCCTCGAGCCCAGACCGGACCTGGAAGCGATCCTGAAGAAGATGGAAGAGGCTGGGCAGCCGGAACCCGCGCTGGATGAGGAAGGCGTCGAGGACCTCGAGGACGATCTGGACGAGGACGACGATGGGGACGACCGGGATGGGAACGCTGACGATGATACCGGCGACGCCCACGAGCCTGACGAACAGCCCACGAACGAAGCCGGGGTTCCTGCCGAAGACGCATAAGCCGCTTGACGCCAAAGCCCTTTGGGCGTAACATTATATACTGCCCGACGTGAGCCCGGGCCAGTCGCCCGGGCTTTGTGCTTCTCCCGTCCCTGCCCAACCCGCGCCATGGGGCGCGTTTCACTGGCGGGAGGTCGACCTCGGGGCACAGCCCCGGGCCCGCGCCATACAAAATGTGCGGAATTGGATGTCCGCGCTGCCTGCCGGTCCCGGTTGTTCACGCTGATCGCGCAGGCCCAAGGAGAGGAAACCAGTGGCAAAGAACAAGATGAAGACCAAGAAAGCGGCGGCAAAGCGCTTCCAGTTCACCGCGACCGGCAAGGTCATGCACAAGCGGTGCAACCAGAGCACGAATGATGCGCTTTCCCGAAGCTCCAGGCGCCTCGCCCGCGCTCAGGCACTGGATGGCGAGCTGACCGAAGGAGATGCGAAGCAGGTCAAAGTCATGGTCCCGTACTGGAAGAAGCGGAAGTAATGGCAGTACCGGGCCACAAGTCGTCATATTTGACCTCGTATCCAACACGCATCTTCCACTGAAAGGAAGGCTTACCCATGCCCAGAGTGAAGAGGGGTTTCGTCGCCCGCCGTCGTCGCAAGAAGATCCTGAAAGCCGCCAAGGGTTTCGTGGGCGGCCGCCGGACGCTGTTCAAGACTGCGAAGGAAACGGTGATGCGTGGCCGCAATTACGCGTACCGTGACCGCCGCGTGCGCAAGCGCCAGATCCGGGGCCTGTGGATCGCCCGCATCAACGCCGCTGTCCGCGCCCACGGGATGAACTACAGCACCTTCGCCAATGGCCTGAAGAAGGCGAACATCGTCCTGAACCGCAAGATGCTGGCACAGCTTGCCTACGATGATCCGCAGGCGTTTGCGGCTGTCGTGGAGCAGGTAAAGGCCGCGCTCGCCTGAGCAATGATCGCCAACGCGCCTAACGCGGCCGCCTGTGAGATCGCAGGCGGCCGCGTCCGTAAGAGCCGATGGCGAACCTTCAAGGGGTGCGAGGGACAGTGAGTCCGACCGTGCGCATTGATAGCCCGCGCAACCCGAGAATCAAGTTGGCCCGGTCACTCCATTCCCCGAAGGGGCGCAGAGAGACCGATCTGTACCTCGTAGAAGGCCCGGGCGCCGTGGCCGAAGCGCTCCTTTATGCCCCAGGCATCGAGTGGGTCGCCTGGTGTCCGGACCTGTGCGATGCGGTCGGCGACGAGCTTGCCGACGCGGCGTTGCAGGCGAAACTGGAAGTGCTGGAATGCACCCGCGAGGCTTTCGAGGCGCTCAGTGACACCCGCAGCCCCCAGGGCATTGCGGCGGTTCTGCGGATCATGCCCCAAGGCCTGGAAGCGATTGACATTTCAGCCGGCGGCGCGGTGCTGGTAGTCCACGATCTGCGCGATCCGGGGAACCTGGGCACAATCATCCGTTCTGCAGATGCCTTCGGAGCCGTGGGCGTGATCCTGACAGGATCGTGTGCCGATCCCTTCGAGCCGAAAGTGGTCCGGGCAACTGCGGGGTCGTTCTTTCACCTGCCGGTGGTGGAGGCAGAGTGGGAACAGGTCGCGGGATGGGCGCGAGACCTGAAGGTGAGCATCTACGCCACGACGCTGGAGGCGTCGCACGCCATCGGCAAGGTGGGTATCCCGAAACGGGTCGCCCTGGTGATCGGCAATGAGGCCCATGGTTTGCCCCAGTCCATCTTGCAGGATGCGACCTACACGGTTACAATACCCATGTCCGGTCGCGCCGAGAGCCTCAATGCGGCGGTGGCGGCCGGCATCGTTTTGTTCGAAGCTCAGCGTCAGAGACTCGCGGGCTGAACGCCCGCGTCCATAGCCAAAGGTACCGACGGAGAAAAGTAGGCGGCAATGCGGGGCCCCAGAGAGGGGAAGCCATGGGCTGGGAGCTTCCCTGGTCAGCGCGCCGCTGAAGTTCACTCCCGAACCGCAAGCTGAAGCGAGTGCCACGGCGCTCGTGCGTAGGCTGAGCCGGCCCGTTCCACCGTTACCCGGAACCCCGCTTGATTGAGAGGGTGGTATCGCGAAGGCCTCCGGCTTTCGTCCCCTGGGACGAGACGGAGGCTTTGCTGGTTTTGCAGGTATTCTATCAGCCTGTTCGGACATTCGCGCAGGCGACCAGGGACCAAGGTGGGCCAACCATGGAAGAGACACTCCGACAGATGCAGGTTGAAGCCGAGGAGGCGATGCGCTCGGCAACAACCCAGCAGGCGCTGGACGAAGTGCGCGCCCTCTACCTGGGCCGCAAGGGCAAGTTGAGGCAGATCCGGCAGTCTATCGGCCAGCTCTCCGAAGAAGAGCGGCCGCGGGTGGGGCAACTGTGCAATGACGTGCAGAAGGCGCTGGAGCGCGTCTTGGCATCCCGGCAGCAGGAACTCGAAGGCGCTGCCTCCGAACTGGCGCAGGCCTCGGAGACGCTGGATGTCACCCTCCCGGGGAGGGCGCCTCGCATCGGTCGCCGCCACCCGTTGCTGGATGTCATCGAGACCACCGTGGATATTTTCCTCGGCCTCGGGTTCCAGGTGGCGGAAGGACCGGAGGTCGAGAATCACTACTACAGCTGGGATGCGCTCAATTATCCGCCGGATCATCCGGCGATGGATGAGCAGATGACCTTCTACATCGCGGACGATGTGATGATGCGCAGCCAGACCAGCACCGTGCAGATCCGCTATATGCAGTCTCATGAGCCTCCGGTTCGCGTAGTGGTTCCGGGCCGGTGCTTCAGGCGCGATACGGTGGACGCCACCCATTGCCATACCTTCCATCAAATCGAGGGGCTGCTGGTGGACGAGGGCGTGACCATGGCCGACCTGCGCGGCACCCTGGAGGCCTTCGCACGAGGGATGTACGGCGAAGGCACCCGGGTGCGATTCCGGCCCGACTTCTTCCCCTTCACTGAACCTAGCGCCGAGTTCGCCCTGAGTTGCGCCATGTGTGGCGGCGACGGTTGCCGAGTGTGTTCGAACACGGGCTGGCTGGAAGTGGGCGGTTGCGGCATGGTCGACCCCAACGTGCTGCGCAATGTGGGTTATGACCCCGAGCGCTACACCGGTTTCGCTTTCGGGTTCGGGCTGGAGCGCATCACTATGCTGCGCCATGCCATCGATGACATTCGCCTGCTTTACAGCGGCGACATGCGGTTCCTGGCCCAGTTCTGATCGGCAGGCGGCATCGCGAGGAAGACACCCGCCCACGCGGCGGTCCACAAAAGGAAGAGCACCCATGCGCGTCCCATATTCATGGCTTCTGAAGTATCTCAAGACTGACACCCCTGCCGAGGAATTGGCCCATGTGCTGACAATGGGTGGTCTGGAAGTCGAGGAAATCCACGACTGGACCTCCGAGGACGGTCAGGCAACGGACCAGGTGCTGGTCACCTCGGTTACATCGAACCGCGGCGATCTGCTGTCGATGGTGGGCGTCGCCAGGCATGCGGCGGCGCTGCTGCGGTGCGACTGGCAGGCGCCCGACCTGAGCCGGCCGGAGATCGCGAGCCCCGCCGTGGGGGCGCCCCTGGTTGAACTGGGCGATGTGAAGATCGAGGTGCTGGACTTCGACGCCTGCCCGCGGTACTCGGCGCTGGTGATCCGGGACCTGAAGATCGGACCGTCCCCGGACTGGATGCGCTACCACCTGGAGGCGGCAGGCGTCCGTCCCATCTGCAATGTGGTGGATGTGACCAACTACATCTGCTGGGAACTGGGCCAGCCGATGCACGCCTTCGACCTGCGGCTTGTGGCGCGCAACCATATCATCGTTCGCAGGGCCAACCCGGGCGAGCGCATCCTGCTCATCGACGATTCGACCCATGAACTGACCGCGAGCGATCTGGCAATCTGCGACGAGATGGGCCCGGCCGCCTTGGCGGGGATCATGGGCGGCCTGGATACCAGTGTGCGAGAGCGCACTGTGTCGATTCTGTTGGAATCGGCGCATTTCGACCCGACCACGATTCGCAGGTCCGCACAGCGGCACGGTCTGGGTAGCGAGTCCTCGTACCGTTTCGAGCGCCACGTGGACCCGAACCTCACACTGCCGGCCATTGCCAGGGCGACGGAGCTGATCCTGGAGACCGCCGGCGGGACGCCGGATGCGACGGCATTTGACGTGCGCGCAAGGGATTTTCAACCCAAGCGCATCTCGCTGCGGCCACAGCGCTGCAATGCCGTGCTGGGCACCGACATCGCCCCGGAGAGCATGGTCGATTACCTGTCGCGCCTTGGGATGAAGGTCGAAACCACGGACGGTGAGATCACCGCAGAAGTTCCCACCGTGCGTCCGGATATTGAGCGGGAGATTGACCTGATTGAGGAAGTTGCGATCATCCACGGGTACAACAACCTGCCGATCACGGTGCCCGGCAAGCTCAAGGAAAGCGGGCTGCTCACCCGACGACAGTCCATGCGGCGGAAGACTTCCCAGCTGCTGCGGCAGTGCGGGCTGAATGAGACCATCGGGTTCTCCTTCATGGACATGGCGGCGCTGGACCGCTGTGAGTTCCAGCCGGATGCGCCCGAACGGGTGGCGTTGCAGCTTCTCCTGCCGGTCTCGCCGGACATGGCGCATCTGCGGACTACCCTGATTCCTGGTCTGCTGGGGGCGTGCGAGGTGAATGTGCGCCAGCGCGTGCTGGATGTGGCCTTGTTTGAGCTGGACCGGGTCTTCATCCCGGCTGGGGAAAATGCCCTGCCGCATGAGCGAGAGATGGTTGGGGGGGTGCTGATGGGCATGCAGTTCACCTCGGCCTGGAATCTGCCCCAGGAAGCCGTGCGCGCCGATTTCTACTGGGCGAAGGGCGTCGTTGAGCAACTGTGCACTGGGCTCAATGTTGAGGGTGTGCGGTTCGAACGGGGGGCGCATCCGACAATGCACCCCGGACGGTGTGCGCAGGTGCTGGTGGGCGATGCCCTGGCCGGCTATGTGGGCGAGGTGAAAGCCTCGGTGCAGGCATCCTTCGACCTTCCGGCGAAAGCGTATGTGTTCGAACTGAACTGGGACCTGCTGATCGCCAACGCTGGCGGGCACCGGCAGTATGAGCCACTGTCGCGATTCCCGGCGGCATCGCGCGACATCGCCTTGCTTGTGGCCGACGATGACGCTCACAGCGCCGCAGCTATCCGCGAGGAGATCAGGGCATCGGGCGGGCCCAATCTGTGGCACGTAGAAGCTTTCGACCTGTTCACCGATGCCGAGCGGCTGGGTCCAGGGCGCAAGTCAATTGCGTTCCGGCTTACTTTCCGCGCAGCGGACCGGACGCTGACCGATGAAGAGCTGGATGCGGCAATGAGTGCGGTTGTGGACCGGCTGAGATCCTCGCTGGGGGCTGAGATAAGGGACCATTGATGACCAGAGACTGGAGATGCCTGCAGGGGCTGCTCGCCATCGTCGCGGTTGGCATGTCGGCGCTGGTTGCCGGGTGCGCCAATATCGCACGCACACCGGAGACCATCCGGAACGTGAAGCATGACCAGTTTGGCGAGCAGCACCCGCTGTGTTTTCAGGACCGCAATTGCAAGGCCCCGAAGGCATTCCTGGTCAAGTCCGAGGCCGCCTGGACCACGCTCTGGGGGCCAGGCGAGACCCCGCCGGTAGTGAATTTCGACAAGGATATGGTCTTCATCGCCTTCACGAGCCTGAGTTCCGAAGGGCCGGGGACCCTGGAAGTGTGGGTGCAGAAGTTCGTGGTGAAGGAAGACGTCATCGAGGTGCGGGTGCGTGAGGTCGTGTCCGGATCATGGCCGCTGAGCGCAGCGTATTCCCGGGCCTACCATATCGTGAAGCTTCCGCAGAGCGACCTGCCGGTGAAAGTGACCTGGCGGTACCTGTGGGGCAACCGTGACGAGACGAAGGAACTAAAGGCCGAGGAGTGGCTGCCTGGCGCACCTGCCACAAGCACGGGTGCCGCCGGCTTCCCCAATCAGGGCAGCCGGCAGCAGCAACTGCCCGGGGGTTACCAGACCTGGGGTCCACAACAGCGCTGAGACCGGGGCCGTTGCGATCAGGTGGCATATTCCGCCGCCAGTTCCTTCGCAAGGTCCGCCCATTCGCGCAGGCGATTGGGGTGCCCGGAGAGAGTTTCCAGTTCCCGCAGTACCACCTGGTAGTAACAGCCCTGCAGTTTCTTCAGGCCGTTTTCGAGATGCCGCCGGATCGGCAATAAGTCGTCATGTCGGACCACCTCTGTGGCCGGTTGGCGCCACATGATGGTGTACCGGTCGCCGCACGCCTCGATCACCCGGTCCAGATCCGTCCACGCCGAGCACACAAAGATGCGCAGGTTCGGGATGCCCAGGACGATATCAATCTTCCGGGTGAGATTCTCGCAGCAACCGTACTGTGTGCGGCCGAACTGCTGGAAGATCACCTTCTGATATGAGAGCAGGAACTCTTCCTGCATCGCCGGGCTGACATGGTCGTATTCCTGGCTGTTGGCGGATGTCCACAGATTATTCAGGCGGATATGCCCCTGCCCGGGATCGCCGTTGACCGGGTCGCTGCAATACATGGGCTCGTGGTGGTTGGTGGTGAGCAGCCCCGTCTCTTCGGCGGCGCGGCAGGCGGCGAGGGTGGCTTCGGTGAGCTTCGCCATGCACCGGTGGACGCGTTCCGGACAGAAGGCCATATCTTCGGTCATCCCCGCCATCCCGCGCAGGTGGTAGTGTATCGTGCCGAATGTTGGCGAAAGAGGCGGCGCACAGGTGATCCGCACCGGCATGGATTCGCCCAAGATGTCCTGCACCTGGCCTGCAGAACGCTGGGTGCGTTGCATGTCAGCCTCAAAGTGGGGTACCTGCACGCGGTCGTAGTCTTCGGGAGACTTGATTGGCGGGTCGTAGCGGAAGCCGCCCTTGTCGGTGGACGCGGACTGGGGCGGGATCGGGATGCCCCAGGTGTGTTCAAGGGAGCACTTCCAGGCGACGGGCACACCCCACCAGGGCTCGAAGATGTGGTCATCGCCCACGTCGTGTTTGTACAGGTGCTGGCGGAAGGCGTACTCCATGGCGCGGCAGGTCGGGTCTTCGCAGTCGAGTGAGGATTGGGGGATGATCTCCTGCCAGCAGCGTGCCGGGCGACACCAGACCGGTGCGCGATCGGGCCTGCGCAGTTCATTGACATCGCGCCACCGCTGGCGCCGGGCCTCATACTCGGGGCTTAGCGCCAACTCCCGGCAGCGCGATGCGAGGGCACGCACGGTCTGGATGTCTTTTCTACTGATTTCCGCCATGGGAACGCCTCCAAGGTGAGAGTGCGGATGAGTTCGCCGGATACTCACAGGATGCCTTCACAGAAGAGGATTGTCGAAAGCTCAAGGGGCGGGCCGAGGGCGTCGTCACGTGCCTTCAGCGGCGAACTCGGGTGAGGGCGAGTGGACGCTGACCTGGGGTCTCTGGACACGGAAGCCTGCTGTCTGCTACAGTTTCCATATGCGTGGAGACAAAATGAGTCCCAGGAAGCCTCTGAAGGTTCCACGCAACCCCGTCGCACGCCGTGCCTAGCTGCGCGGTGATGCCGGATCATCCGAACCGCGCCGCGTAAGAGATAAGCCGCTGACCGACTGTGGGCGTGGGAGGTTGCTCCCTGCCAAGCGGTGCGCCGTCTCCCGGAACACCGCAAGATCCTTCCTAACCGGGCGATGCCTCCATGGCCGCAACTGTCCTGCTCTGGGCGGTGGGGCTGGCGTTGTTGTACCAGTTCGGAGTCTTCGCGTGGAACGCTGTCTACTGGGTGCGCAGACGCCCGGAGTCCGACAGCGGCGAGCCGACCCTTTCGGTGCTTATCCCGGCGCGCAACGAGATCCGCAATTTGCCGGTCCTGTTGGCTGCACTTCAGGCGCAGACGCTGCGCCCGGCCGAGATCATCGTGTGCGACGACCACTCGGACGACGGCATGCGGGAATGGCTTCAGGAGCATGCGGCCGAGTTTGATGTGAGATGGTTTCAGGCCGACCCAAAGCCCGACGAGTGGGTGGGCAAGAATTGGGCCTGCCACCAGCTTGCGCAGCACGCAACCGGCGACTGGTTCCTGTTCCTGGATGCGGATATTCGGCCCAAGCCCGGCTTTCTGGAGTTCATCGTCAACGCTTGCCGCAGGACGTCCGCGGTGCTGGTGACCGCCTTCCCGAGTATTGACCGGGCAGGGGTGGGAGACGGGCTGATCATCGGGATGGTGCCATTCTCCGTCTGCACCATGCTGCCGCTGAACCACGTGGAGCGCACATGTAACCCCGCCTTCGCCTTCGCAAACGGGCAGATCATGGCCTTCCGGCGCGAGGATTACCTGCGCATCGAGCCCCACCGGCAGGTGCGGGGGCTGGTCCTTGAGGATGTGGGCATCGCCCGCCTGATAAAGCGTCTACGTGGGCGGGTACATATCGCAGACGCCCGGCACGTGGTGGCCGCGCGAATGTATGAGAACACGGGGCAGGCCATTGCAGGGTTCTCGAAGAATGCAGTCGCGATCACCGGCGGTCGCCTGGGAGCCGCTGTGTCTTTGGTGAGTCTAACGACCACATACCTGGTTCCCATCTGGTTGGCGGTGGCGGGGTACAAGGCGGCATGGGCGGTGGTGGGCGCCGGAGCGCTCCTGTACGGGATTCCGGCGTATCTGTCCGGGCTGCCTGCGTGGTTCGGACTGCTGTACCCGGCGGCCATTGCGCTGGCCGAACTGGTGATGATTCGCTCCCTGATCTGGAACACAAGGGGCTGCGTCCGGTGGAAAGGGCGCGTCTACCGGCGCTGCTGAAGTCCGCCAGGGCGAACCGCTTGAGCCTTCAGGATTGGCAGGTGCTTGAAATGGCTGAGACGACCGTCACCGAGAAGGACCGGGCCATGGCGCAGAAGTGTTTGGAGTGCCCCGTCTGCAGCCACGCCCGCAAGACTCAACGCGGGCTGGCGTTTCTGTTCGTCAAGTTCATCGAGGGCGGTTTCTGCCCGTACTGCAAGGCATACGAGAAGGTGTACGGCCGGAAGGCTCACGAGCCGCTGCCCGAGAGCGAAAAACAGGCTTGAGCGGTTCGGGCCGTCAGCGCTGAACAGCCACAAGGAACCGCTACCCGTCCAGGCGAACTTCCGAGAGTGTACTGAACGCGCACCTCGGAGGCTTCGTGATGAACCGCCTGCGGCGCATCCTCCCCCTCTGTCTCCTGCTGGTCTCCCTGAACGCGAACGCTGACCCCTTCTGCAGCATCGTCTGCCCGGATGGTTCCCTGCCGCTGGTCAAACAAGCCGCGACGGAGCTTTCTGGATACCTGGAGCGTCTGAGCCGGACACCCGTGCCGGTGGTCTCGCACGCCGCATCCGGGGACCGTGTGGTGCTGGAAATCACGCCGGATGAGGACGGGCTCGGGCCGGAAGGATACCGCATTCGGTCCGTTGACGCGCCTGCCGGTGCGGTCGTGACCATCACCGGTGCCACGGAGCAAGGCGTGCTCTTCGGCGCCTACCGGCTGCTGCAGGAGTACGGCATCGGGTTCTACTTCGACGGAGATGCGTTGCCCGCCTCGCCTCCCTCGGACTTCCTCCGACCGGAAGTTGACGGCTCGCCTGTCTTCGCGATCCGTGGGTCTCTTCCGTGGTACAACTTTCTCAACAGCCCGACCACCTGGGACGATCAGGACTTCCGGTTCTTCGCCGACCAGATCGTGCGCTCCGGGCAGAACTTCATCGGATTTCACAGCTACGACCACGAGCCTTTCGCGGCATACCAATATGACGGACAGGTCATCGGCGGCCAGCCGCTGATGACCACGGCGCGGCGGATCTGGGGCACATCGCCCCTTCGAGTGGACGACTTCGGGTTCGGAACAGGCCGGCTCTTCCCGGGGGAGTACTGGGGCAGCGATGTGGCGAGGCAGCCCGGTAGTCGCGAGGAGCGGATCACGGCGGCGAAGCAACTCCTCGCGAGGGGGTTGGAGTACGCCTCGGCGCGGGGTGTGCGCACGTGCCTGGGATTCGAGGTGGGTGGGGACCCGTCGAACCCGGCTGAGCAGCGGCGGTTCCGTGCCCGGCTGCTGCAACTGCTCAAGGACTACCCGATGCTGGACTACGTCTGGCTCTGGCAGCCCGAGGGGATGTCGATGCAGGGCAGCACGCCGCCTGCGCCGCGATCCCCCGCCGGCCGACTGTACCGGGAGTGGCAAGAGAGCTTCGGTGAAATCGAGGATCCCGCGCGGAAATGGGAGGGCATCCGGGTGGCGACGTACGCCCGGCTGGCCCGGGACCTGATGGATCACGCCGCGCCCCACGTCAAACTGGTCCTTTCGGGCTGGGGTGGGGACCACTGGCTCCATGTCTCCGATTACTTCCCGTGCTGGGACCGGGTCCTGGACAAGCGCATCATCTTCGCGGCCCTGGACGACATACGCGTTGGCCCCACGGTGAGCCGCAACTATGCACTGCCGCAAGATCGCGAGCGGTGGGCGATCCCCTGGTACGAGTACGATGGCGATCAATGGTTCCCGCAGGCCAATGTGCATATCTTCGCCGATACCGTGAGGGATGCGAGGGCGAAGGGTTGCCAGGGACTGCTGGGCATTCACTGGCGCACCAAGGAAGTGGGCGAATCTCAGGCATACGTAGCTCGTGCGGCCTGGCATCCGGAGCAGACGCTCGAGAGCTTCTATGCGGACTACGCTCGCCGACGGTTCGGGGAGGGACTGGCGGAGGAGATGGCGGCGATCCTGATCGAACTGGACGGCCTCGGGTACCGCTGGATCGGTGGGCCGGGACAGTCGGAATGCGGGGAGTTCGCCTGGTGCCATGCTCGGTCGCCCGAGAAGCAGGAGGCGCTGGCGGACCTGCGGGAGAGGCTGGTGGCAGCGCGGGGCCGATTGGATGAGACGGCGCCTTCCGGGGCTGTGGGAAGGCTTGATGACCTCCTGGCTACCCTTGATCGCGGACTGATGTTCAATCGGATCGCGGCACTCATGGTAGCCGACGGGCCGGTGGACCAAGCGCTGGATATGGACCCGCAGAACCCGGAGAGAGCGCAGCGCTGCGCCGCCATGCTTGTGGAACTGCGAGAGATGGACTTCGCGAAGATGCTGGGGATGTGGGCGAGCACGATCACGTCCCGGGGCGAAATGGGCGTGCTGGCCACCATCAACGGCAAGGCATTCGTGGACTACCGGGACAAGGTGGCCCGATTGCGGGAAGCATGCGGGCTGGATGCGGACACGAGCGACTTGTCGGCGGCTCCGGACGAAGGGAGCGGGATCATCAGCGACTATCAGCACAGCAGTATCGCCGCGGGATCGCCGCTGACGGTGCGCTGCGCGGCGTGGGACGGCGCAGGGGCGGCGAAGAGCGTGGCCCTGGAGTTCGCGACAGGTGGGGTCGATGGCTGGCAGTCGATCCCGATGGCGAACACGGAGCGCTGCGTGTTTGAAGCCACAATCCCGGGGGAGCGGGTGCAGGCCGGCTGGCTGCGCTACCGGATCGTTGCGCAGACCGGGTCGGGGGTGCTGCGCTGGCCCGAACTGCGCGGCGAACCCTTCCGGCAGGTGCATATCCATGGCCCCGGCGCGCTGGTGTCCCGACGCAATCAGGTGGATACGGCGATCCCGAGGATAGCCGTCTCGGTGGGGCTGGAGTGCCGGGTGCTGCCCTTCGGCGGAGTGGGCATCCGCTGGTTCGGAGCGCCAGGGATGGCCGAAGCAGTGATCGAACGCAGGACGGGAGCCGATGACTGGGTGCGTGTTTGCGAGAGTCTGGACCGTGCCTGCGATGACTTGGATGTGCCGGGCGATGCGGACCTGGAGTACCGCCTGCTGGACGACGAAGGCGAAGAAAGGGCGCGGTCAACCATCCGGACAGCCCGTGCGGTTGCCCCGGATGCGCCTGAGGACCTGGTGGCTCGGGCGGGAGTGAACAGCGTGCGGCTGCGGTGGGAAGGTGATGACCTGCGGGTCGTGCGGTACTCTGTGGAGCGGCGGGCCGGTCCTGACGGCGACTGGAGAGCGGTGACGGGGGCTGGTGGGGTTACCCCGCAAGGCTTTGGGCAGACGGGCTATACGGACCGGGTCACGGAGCCTGGAGACTACTCTTACCGGGTGCGTGCAGTGGGCGCAGGCGGCGTGGAATCCGGCCCGAGCGGCGTTGTAACGGTGCATCTGTCAGGGGAGATCCCCGCCCCGCTGCTGGACCTGGACTTCGGCGTCGGGAAGGGAATCGAGGACAGTGAAGATTTCGAGTTCACAGGACCCCACGACATTGGACGGGAGTTGGGCAGACAGTTCCTCCGCACCAATGGCGGGCTCACGGTCCCGTACTCCGATTCGATTGCAGTGAATGATGCCTTCACGGTCGCGGTGCGGTTTCGGCAGATTCGCAAGTCACCGATGCCGGTGCTCGTGTGCCAGGGCGCGTGGCAGGCGCCGGGGTACTTCGTGCAGTTGATCGGCCATGACCTGCGGTTCTACGTGAGCGGTGCGGGCTGCCTGGACGCGCGTTTCCAGCCCGAACTTGGGCGCTGGTACACCGTGGTCTGCGTGTATGACGGCGAGAGTCTCGCGTCCTTCGTGGACGGCCGGCTCATCGGGGAGCAGCCCGCTCGCCAGCCCTTCCAGCCCTCGGAGCGCCATTTCACGGTGGCACGGTATGACCAGATCGGTCCCGACTGGACTTTCACCGGTGATATTGACTTTGTGCGGCTGTATGGGGAGGCCATCGAGCCGTGGATGGTCTTGCGCGGTTCCGTGGGCCAGGGCGCGGGACTGGAGTTGGAGTGGTCCGGGGAGTCGGTGACCGTGGATGGCGAGCCCGTGGTATGGCATCAGCAACCGTGGATCGTGGAGACAGGTGAGGGGCGCGCTGTTGACCTGCGCGGGGGACTCACGGTGCCCTTCACCGCTTGGCCGGGGGACCGGTTCGAGATCGAGACGCGCTTTTCATTGCGAAGTCTGGAGGGCATGCCGGTCCTGCTGGTGCAGGGCCTGTGGCCTGATGAAGGCTACATGCTGCAGGTGCTCGATCGCCGGATACGCTGGCACGTGAGCGGCGTGGGGTCGCTGGACTGCGGGCCGGAACTGGACACTGGGCGCTGGTACCGGGTGAGATGCATCTTCGACCGGGGACTGCAACAGGTGTTCCTGGACGGCGAGAAGGTGGGCGAGAGTCGGGGCGCACCGTGGATGGCCCCCTCCCTGCGGCCTTTGCGCGTGGGGCGCTACGAGACCGACGAAGCCGTGTACCGCGTGGACGGCTTCATGGGCCCGGTGAGGATCGCGCCTCTCAGCGAGCATGCACCTGGTTGATGGCCACATCAGACAAGGAGACGCCCTGTACGTGTCGAATCAGATACTGTTCGACCCCGTTTTTTCGCATAGGGGACCACAAGCCGGGGGCATACCCGCCGAGGGAGGACGTAGCCGTGCGCCGGGAGACTCTATCCGCTTTGCTGGCTCTTCTCACTGCCGTCATCTGCCAGGTTCGCGCAGACGCATGGGCGATCAACGCCCACATCTACCAGGCATGCATCATCTATGAAGACATCGCTGACGACGGGAGTGTGTCGATCCAACGGGTTATTCACAATGATGATGGCACGATTGCGACCGAGCCGCTCTGCGACATTGCCGTGCCGGAGCATCTGCGCGAGGCTATCTTGCAGTGCCCGCAGGAGTTCCGGGCTGGAAGCTGCTGCGCCGATATCTACCCGGACATGTACATCGGTCAGAGCATCATCCACCCGTACATTCCAGGGCAGTACTGGCGAGCCATCGACTGGGCGAAGCACGTAGTCAGGGAGGCCCGGGACTACGACGACGATGACTGGGCGCACAAACGCGCCCTGGCTTTCGCGGCGGGCTGGCTGGTGCACGTGGGCGGTGATGCCATCGGCCACACCTGGGTCAACGGGTACTCGGGCGGCGCCTGGGACTGGGGCGACATGGGCATTGTCTCGAAGCACGTCGCCCTGGAGTCCTACGTGAACTCGCGCCTTCCGGGAGCGATGGACGGCAGTATCTCTCCCAATCTCGAGTTGAATGCTGACCCCTGCTTCGTCCGTGACACGCTCATGCTGCACGAGGACATCTATCCTGCGCTGGTCACTGCCGGGTACATGACTTTCCTCATTGACTACCGCAACGCTTTCCGGTCGGCGGAGAACAAGTGCGAAGACTACATGGATGACTGGTGGAACGCCCTCTCGTGGGGTGTGGAGCCGGTGGAAGAGTGGCTGGAATACCAGAGGGAAGGTTCCGAGGAATGCCTCAAGGAGTGGGCGGAGACCAGTACCAATATCGGGCGCGATGTATCCTCGGGCAACTTCCTCCCGGTGCCGGGGAGAGTAACGGACTGGGCCACCAAGTGGACGGCGCGGCTTGTCCTGGGCATCCCGCAGATCATCCTCGATGTTATCGACTGGCTGGGCGCGCCCATCGACTGGGTCATGCAGCCGCTGCAGGATGCGCTCATGGATATGGCCGAGAGCATCTACAACCAGCTCTTGAGGGACACTTTCGAGGAGATCGTGAACCCGGAGCAGTTCATCCTTGCCACGCATGGGGAGGAAGTCCGGCAGAAAGTTGACCTGGAGATGGGCGTCACGGCAGACCACCCCGAGATGAACTGGCCCGAGTTCGTGCCCTTCTACGACTCGGTGACACTGGGCAAGCTATCGCTGCTTGACAAGGCCGGCGTGGACCAGCTCAGCGCCGCGATCGGGTATCCGATTCCCATGGCGGATGACGAGGACAACGTGCTGTGGGAGTGTGTCAACAGCATGGATGCTTCGAACCAGCTTGCGCTGTACCCCAAGTTTCGGCTGCTGGAGACAGACGAGATCACCGATCAGGTGTACCGCCAGCTATTCAAGGGCGACCCATTCCAGGCGCCGCCATCGGCCTTTGACGCGGCCCACATTCTCGCCTATCGGGACATGAACGATCCGGACCTGATGACCTTCATTCTTCCGTTGAAAGACCCGATGAGCGATCAGCACCGAGCCGTGGCTTACGTGTACCAGGCCCATGAGACCGGAGGCGCGCCACATCGTGTCCCGTTCTTCGAGGCAAGCATCGCTACCCATGGAACGGAGAACCGGATGACGGACCCGGTGGTGTGCTCCTTCAGGAACGAGACTGGCGGGACTGTGAAACTCCATTTCGCCACCGCTGCGCCAATGGAGGGAAGCACGGAGTTGGTGGAGGATCGCGGAGTGGATGTGAGTTACGGGCCAGCGGACTGGACGCCAGAGGACTTGCTCCCCGGAAACGCACAGGTCGACACGCAGGCCATGGAGCAGTTCTTGAGCAACCTTCAGCAGAGCATGGCCCAGGCCGCGCAGCAACAGGGCCCGAACACTCAGACGGCGGGAATGATGCAGCAGCAAGCCGAATTGATGGCGCAGGCTGTGCAGAACATACAACAGCTCAACGCCCAGGGTGGCTACCAGGGCGCGATGGCGGCGGCTCAGCAGAACTGGCAATCCGAACCGCTGGTGGTGTCCTCGCAGATCCTTGATCAGACCTTCGCCGAAGCCGGCTTGCCGATGCCCATGCCGCCCGATGACGCGCCGCTGTCTGACGAGGTGCGCGAACTGCTGGCGACCCGGCGCAATGTGCTGGGGACCGTTCTCGACGAGACCGGACAACCGGTGCAGCACGCGGCAGTAACCATGGTGAAGGACGAGACCCTCGCGAGACTGCGCTCCGGGTCAGGGATCCCGCTGGTGCCCCTGAGCGAATGGGCATACCAGGTCTACTACCTCGGGCGGACCAATGAGAAAGGCCAGTTCATTTTGCCCGCCTGCACGTCCGGTCCGCACACGCTGATTGCCAGTGCGCCGGGGCAGGCGAAAGCGCAGAGGCAGGTGGACATCCAGATCACGGACTGCCGCGCAATCGTGCTGGACCCGATCGAGCTTGTTCCTGCGCAGGATGCGAGTGACCAGTCGGGTGGCTACGATACGGGGCAGCACCGCGCGTACCCCGATCTCATGCTCACGCTGGAGCCGCGGGTGATTTCCTACGACCAAGCGGGGAAGGATGGGACCGTCAGGGCCACCCTCACCCTTCGTCCATTGGGAGGGTTCGCCGCCCCTGTGGTCTTGAGTGCCGAAGGCCTGCCTCCGGGAGTGACCGCACGGTTCTCGACCAATCCGGTGGTCGCGGACAGTCTCGCAACCGTCCAGGTGACCTTCAGTGCAGCGAAGAAACTGGCGGGCAGGCCCGTGCAGGCGATGATCCGCGCCGTCGGCGGCGGTCTGGAGCGCGAGGCCAAGGTCATTCTCGCGATGTCAAGCGGTGAACTCGTCACCGAACCTTCGTCGGTAACGCTGCGGGCAGGTGGGAAGACCACTGTTCGCCTCACGTGGAAATCCCCGGCGGAAGGCGGCCAGGCGGTCAGGTTGACCCTGGGTAAAGCACCGGCAAACGTATGGGTCAAGGCCGATACAATCCGCGGCCACCAGCATGTTCCGCCGCTGAAGCTCATCGGACTCACACAGGCAGATGCGGAGAAAGCACGGCTGGCGCTTCTGCCTGAAGTCCCGACGATGGAGCGCCCGATGCCCACGCCGCAGCCGATACCTCAGGCCACTTTGCAGCGTGGACCAGCCGAAGCACCGTTCAAGGGCATTCTGCTCGGCCCGGACGGGTGGGTGGATCTCTTGATTGCTGTGGGGGCGAACGTCCCGGCGGGCACGCTGAAGATTCCCGTGAAGTGCGAACTCGGGAACCGTGTGACCAGCGACACGCTGACGGTTACGGTCCAGTAGCAGAGTTGGCCCTTGTACGTTGCAGGCCGGGCGGCAGTTCAGTGAAGACGCCGCCCGGTGCGCTTTGCGGGAGAGGGACGGCGGCTGCTCAGAGCGAATTGCAGGCCCGTGAAGACGCACGACCACCTAATGTGGGTTTCGCACCGGGAGATGAGTATTCATGCAGTCTGCGTATCCCGCCGCGCTACTGATTGCACTGGCCGTGACGGCTTGCGCGTGTGCGCAGGCCGAATCCGGCGCGAAGCCTTTGACTGCGAGGGAATTGGGCTTTCGTTTACACCCGAAGGCGCGTCATCTGTCACAAGGCATGGCGGCCGGCTCCTTCGTGGACCTGGGAGACGGCCGGCTGCTCAACCTGGGCGCCGAAAACGGCGGTACCGTGCGGGTGAGCGCGGACGACGGGAAGACCTGGGCGCCCTACGCCACTATGGTTCCGGGAGAGGGGCCGGGCAAGCCCACCCGGGAACTCGAGTGCGCCATCGCTCTGCGCACAAAGAGTGGTGTGATAGTGTACATCTACCGGGACTTCGAGAACTGGCATTGGAAGTGGGACGATGCCACCGGCGAGGCGGTGGATCCACTACTCACCGTCTGGTCGATCCGCAGCCTGGATGACGGGAAGACCTGGCAGGACCGCCAGATGATTTTCGACGGCTACTGCGGCTCTCTCAATGACATCATCCAGACGAGAGACGGCAACATCGTGGTGCCGGTGCAGAGGTATGTGCCAAATCCCGGCCGCCATTGCCAGTGTACTTATGTATCGACGGACGACGGCCTCACGTGGAAGCGCAGCAATATCATCGATCTGGGCGGACATGGGCACCACGATGGGGCCATAGAGGGCTCGCTCACGGAACTGGCGGACGGACGCCTTCTCATGTTCATGCGTACCGCGCTGGATCGGCTGTGGAAGGCTTGGTCTTTCGACGGCGGACTGACCTGGCGGCAAGTCGAGCCAAGCGACATCCCGGCCAGCAACGCCCCGGGCTTCGTGACCCGGCTTGCGAGCGGGAGACTGGCGCTGATCTGGAACCCGTTGACCCCGGGGAAGACGATGCGCCCGCTGTTGGAGTTACGGCCCAAAGGCCCGCGCATTGGCTGGGGCACAGAGCTTCCCAGCGACGGCTGGCGTGATTCGCTGCTGATGGCGCTATCGGAGGACGACGGGGAGACTTGGACCGAGTCAGTCACCATCGCGCGAGGGACGCGGCTGTGCTACCCGCAGATCTGGGAGCGCCGCCCGGGAGAATTGTGGACCAGTTGGGTGGCAGGGAAGAACTGGACGCGAAATCTGGTGGCTGTGATGGAAGAAGACCTGCTGAAAGCCGCCGAGCCGCCGGCGGGCGAGCCCTTGACCATCGTGTGCTTCGGGGATTCCACCACCGCGCCCCGGGGCGGGATCATCATCTACCCGATGCTTCTCGAATGGGAACTGGAGGGCTCCGGGCGCGCGATCAAGGTCGTGAACGCCGGGCGTGGATCGGATAGCACAGACTCGGCGCGGGAGCGTTTCGACGCGCAGGTGCTGGCCCACAAGCCTGACCTGGTGATCATCCAGTTCGGCTTGAATGACTCGGCCATTGATGTCTGGCGCGGTCAGACCGAACCTCGCCTGCCAATCGATGAGTATGAGCGGAACCTGGACCGGTTCGTGACGGAACTGAAGGCCGCCGGGTCGCGAGTGATCCTGATGACACCGAACCCGGTGCGATGGACCGACAAGCTCAAGGAACTCTACGGGAAGCCTCCGTACAACCCGGACGACCCCGACGGCTTCAACGGCTTGGTCCGGGAGTATGCAGAACGCTGCCGGCAGGTGGCTGCAAGGCAGCAGGTTCCCCTGGTGGACACCTTCACCATGTTCCAGGACTACGGCAAACAGGAGGGGCAGACGGTGGATGCCCTCCTGAGCGACGGCATGCACCCGAATGACGCCGGGCATGCTATGGAAGCGGATGCGCTGCTGCCCATCATCCGGGAGATGTTCGGCCTGCCGGGCGCATAGTGCATCGGTGTGATTGGCTGAGAGAGAACGGAACTGAGCATAACAGCGCGCCCCCTTCTGCTCTTGGTGGCTCTCGCGATTACCGGTCCCGGCGCTCACCCAGGAGACGCTGTGTGACTCCTTTGAGCAAGGGGTACCGGGCTATTGGCAGGCGTCGCGCCCGGGTTCGCAGGGCAAACATTCCGAGAAGAGGATCTAGGCACGGGCGCGGCTGTCAGCACAACGGAGAGTTCCCCCCGTAGTCGATCTCGCGCGACAGCAGCATGGGCTTGATCTTGGCCCACGGCTCGTCGTCTATCAGCACATGGCGCTTACGCCTCGCGGCCATGAGTGGTCACCCCCGTCGCCTCCTGGTGTATGCAGCACCCTTGGATTTCTGGATGCCGGCAGACGTGGCGCCCCGGGGTGTCGGACAGGGGCTCCCGTCTCTTCTCCGCGGGTTGTCGCTCATCGGTTGTCAAACCGTCTCCCAGAGACCCAAATGGGGCAAAAGTCCTGCAGCGCCTGGCTCTCCGTCTCGTCCGGATTTTTCGTTGCAGGTGTCCTGCGCAACGATCGCGAAGTAGTGAGAAAAGCATGCTGCGAGAAAGGGCGTCTATCATGTTTGGTCTGGGCCCGCAAGAGCTTGTCATTATTCTGCTCATCATCGTAGTGCTCTTCGGGGGGCGCAAGATTCCGGAGATTCTGCGCGGGCTCGGGCAGGGCCTGAGGGAGTTCAAGTCGGCGTCGCGCGAGCCGGTCGAGAAGCCGACCGCACCGGTGCCTGCCGACAAGCAGCCGAATGATGACGATGAGGCCGGCGAGGCCTGACAGCCCGGCCTGCCTTTACTTCTGCCGCATCACAACCGGAATGCAAGTACTGCCGCGTCTGCCGCCGACGTAACCGTGTTGGCTCGATCCTGTCGTTCTCGGGGCTGCGCTCTCTGCGCCCACCTGGAGGCCCTGGTATGACTACCGCGCGGCTGAACCTCGACTTGCTTCGCTCCTGCCGGTCTCCCCGAAGTTCCCCGCCCGTGAGTGCTCTGGATTACCTGGAAGACAATGCCGAGAATCTGAGGCTGAGCCGGCGGGAGATGCTGGGCCTGGCGGGAATGGCCGCCGCCATGACTCCTCCAGGCGCCAGAGCGCTCCGTGCGGGTATGCTGGGCCCCTTCACCGTGCGCGCCGACCGGGACCGCGTCGCCTTCAGCATTGGAGGACGTGAAGCCTTCGTAGTGGACCGCAGGCAGTTCGGCGGCGACCCGAAGCTCGACTTCACGCGCTCTGACCAGCGGATCTCACTGGCATTGACGGATGCGCTGTGGCCCGGTACGCGGATCCCGGCAGACTTCCAGTGCGAGATTCTCCCGGCGATTTTCGGCTGGCGCATGCGGCTGCGGATGAAGACCGGCGGCCTCAGGGCAGAGGTTAGCTTCGAGCGCTGGCTGGCCGGTGAGGAGCCGGCGCGCGGGCCCGTGAGTCTGAGTGCTACGGCCTGCACGCCCGAGCCTGGTGTCGCGCTGCGTCTTGCCGGGCGCGCGGAGGCGGAGTTCCGGCCCGACTGGACGCTCCAGCTGACAGGCGAGAGCGTCGGGCAGCTCTCCGGGCTGGCCGGGGTGCTGAAGTCGGATGATGTGCGTCTGTGGCTTCAAGGCGGGGACGCGCCCAGCCTCCTGCGCGAGCCTCCTGCAAGGCGCACCGAAATCAGCCTCGAGCGCGGCGAGCAGTCCTGGAAGCTGGAAGACCTCGCGCCGGTTGCCGATCCGAAGTCGGTGCGCTGGGAGCGCGAGCCCTTCGATGAGATGCGCATCGAGACCGGGCTCGGCGCTGGGAACCGGGTCTCGTGCGCCCTGGCGGCCTTCGGGCGGAAGCCGGAGTCAGTGCTGTGGTACTCTCCCGGCAACGAGAGCGGGAACGGCCACGAGCCGGTCTGGCTCTCCCTTGCGCGTCCGCGGTACGCGATGGCATTCGACCGTACAGGCCGTCATGAGGCGCTGGTCTCCGACTTTGGTGAAGAGAGCACCTGGGTACATACGGAGCTCTGCAGCCTGAAGGTGGGTGGAGGCTCCGACGGTGGGTTCGAGATGCTGCGGGAACCGGGCCGGCCGGTGATGGCTCGCTGTGAGCCCCCACTGCTGGAACTGGCGGCACCCCTGGCGGGTGCCCTGGTGCAGCCCACCCCCCCGAAAGGGCAGGCCACTGTGAGTTTCGCATCCACCGGTACCCAGGTTGCGCAGGTACGAGCGCCCGGTGGACAGCCGCCGGTGGTAAGGCCGCAGCAACCTCCGAAGCCTGCTGAGCCGCCGGTTGCCCAGCCTGTGCCGGCGAGGCCGCCGGCGGTGCGCCCCCAGGAGCCGGTGGTGGTCGCTCCGCCGCTCGCAGTTCCGCTGGACATGTTCATTGTGCCCGTGATTCGCCCGAGCGACCTTCTCTCCCTGGCGTTTCAGTTCACGAATTTGAAGCTTGAGACGACCGATAGTGGACAGCCGCGGCTGGTGCGGAGGGACGCGAGCAAGCCCGCCTACATCACCGTGCATTTCCCGCCGCAGCACATCGCGGAGGAGGCGTTCCTGGAGACGGCGCCCGAGGTGGATCAGCTGCCGGGCGCCGCGCAGGATGAGCAGACGGACCCGCCGCCTGTGGGTGCACGTCTGGCAGACAGCAGCCGGCTTGTGTTTGCTGTGCCGAAGGATGTTGAGGAGATCCCATATACGCTGGAGAGCCTCCTGGACTGGAGCAAGCTGGAGCCGTCGCTCTCGCCACTTGCGCAGCCGCCTCCCGATCCCCCAAGAAAAGTCGTGCCCCCAAAGGGCGCAGGGATCATCGTCGTGCCCGAGGTGAAGGCGTTGCAGCCCGGTGCGGTGGCGCGCCGGGATGATCCGACGCGTCCATCCGGGAAGCTGGTCTTCACCCCTTCGGCGACGGGTGCGGCAAGAGGCCTGTCGATGGACCCCGTCTCGGGGTTGCGTCTGGCTCCCACAGCCGAGGTGGTTATGCCTCGGATCCCGCTGAAGCCTTCGGAACCGACGGAGCTCCAGACGGCCATCGAAGCTCCATACAGACTGGTGATGTCGCCGAACCAGACTGCGGGCTGGGTGCACGCGCTGCGTGAAGTGGTGCGGGACGGCAGGACCGAGCTTTGGCACACGCGCCTGGGGGTGCGAGGCGAGGACGGGACGGTCTACGATAATCAGTACGTCTACGGCCTGCAGGACGGTAGCCTGCGGGTGCTGCGAGTGGATGTGTCCGGGAGCAGGAACGACTACTACCGGACGCTGCGGGCCATCTGGTCGCCGGATTACTCCGACCCCATGCCCACACACAACAACCTGCCCTTCCGCATGTCGCTGGACAGGCGCGACCGGTGCGAACTGGTGTGGCTCACAGGTGACCCGACCATCGACGGCTATCGAAGCCGGATCGTGCGAGCCGATCGCTTCATGCTCAGCTCCCTGGGCGTGTGGATGAATGTGCGCTACGCGGCTGACATCCCCCTGGGGACAGGGCTGTCGGTGGAAGAATGGCGGCATCACGCGAATATGGGCCGCGACCAGAAAGTGCGCGTGGTCTACAAGGGCTTCCTGTTCCCCTTCGGACACCCGGCCTCGCTGGTGAAGGTCACCGAGCGGAAGATCGAGCGCAAGGGTTCAGTGTTCGTGGCATACCTGCGACAGCGCTACTTCATCGTGGTGCGCGAGCCTGAGCAGACCTACCCGGCGTATGGCCAGGATAAGAACGCCCGGGGGATGCCCTTCCGGAAAATCACCCTGACCACGCTGATCACCCCGACTCTTGATGAACCCCAGGGCGTACTCGGCGCGGGATTCTCCGCCCAGGCCGCTTTCTGGCCGCGCACCGGTAATAAGGACTTCCTGTTCCACATCAAGGCGGAGGACTGGGACGGACAGGAAGCCGAGTTCACCGCCCCGATGCTCTTCGTGGGCGCGGAGGACCGGGTTTCGTATCGGCATGACACGATGCAGACCATCCGCAACCACTACAACCAGGCCTCGAACAAGGAGCGCCGGCAGCGGGAGACCTTCGGGCAGAACGTGGCTTTCGCCGAAAGCAGCGCCGCCAGCCCCGGTGACACAACCCTCGAGACGCAAGCGGTGACCTTCCAGGCTGATCTTCCGGCCAGTGGCACGAGTCCGGATGAGTTCGAGAAACGCAATTCGGTGCGGGGGTTCCCGTCCCTCGCGGAAGCGCGCGTCCGGGTGCCGGCGATCACCCAGATGATGGGAACTGATCAGGAAGTAACAGTTGGAATCGCCGACAGCTACAAGGACAACGGGATGGATGGCGGCCAGAACAAGGGCGAGGTCTTCCTGAAGCTCAAGGAGACAGCGGACCTGCTTTTCCCCGGAGACATGTCAGGCGGCCTGGTCAGTCCCGATCTGGCGATCAGCGGGCTGTCACGCAAGTTCGGTCCGGTGGCCGGGGATATTGCAAACCTGGCCAAAGGCGTCTTCAACCCGCAGGACTTTTTCGGGCAATTGGAAGCGAAGATCCTCGGCGGCGTGAAGCTCGCGGATATTCTGCAAGCCGTCTTTGGCGATGCCACCGTCCCGAGCCTCACTGTGCGGCCGATCTATCCCGAAAACAGCATCCTGAACCTGCCCGAGGCGGTGGAGGCGCGGATCAACTGGCAGCCGCAGGTTCAGGAGGCCGGACCGTTCAAGCCTCACTCGAACTGCAAGCTCCAACTGGATGGCCGGCTGCGGACCGAGCTTGCAGGTGGCGCATCTTCCTTCGAGATGAACGTCTCGCTCACCCGCTTCAAGGTGGACGTGGTGTTCATCATCGTGGACTTCAATAGTCTGGTGTTCAAGGTTGCCAACGGCAAGAAACCAGATGTGGACGTAGATATCGAACGGGTTGATTTCGGGGGCCCGCTGGAGTTCGTCAACGAGCTTCGCAAGTTGCTGTCGGATCTTGGCGGGTTGTCGCTGGACATCCAGCCCAGCGGCGTGTCGGTGGGCTTCTCCATGGCGATCCCCAATGTTGGTGTGGGGATCATGAGCCTGGAGAATATGGCGATGAGCGTCAATGCGAAGCTGCCCTTCACCGGCGACCCCTTCCGTCTTCGCTTTGCCTTCAACTCGCGCGAGAACCCCTTCCTGCTCACGGTCTCGCTCTTCGGTGGTGGCGGGTTCTTCGCCCTTGAGACCACCACCGAGGGCGTGCAGTTGATGGAGGCGTCCTTCGAGTTCGGCGGCAACTTCTCGATGAACGTGGGTGTGGCCAGCGGCGGCGTCTATCTGATGGCCGGCATCTACTTCAAGATCGAGAAGAATACGCAGGGCGGCAATGACGTGCAATTGACGGGCTATGTGCGGTGCGGTGGGCATCTCAGCGTCCTCGGGCTCATCACCATCTCGGCCGAGTTCTACCTGGGCCTGACGTATGATGTGAAGAGCGGCAGGAGCCGGGTCTGGGGCCAGGCCAGCCTGAAGGTGAACATCGAGATATTGTTCTTCAGCTTCTCGGTCACAGTAACCGTGGAGCGTGAGTTCGCGGGTTCGTCCTCGGGCACTGCGCAGTCGCTGGACGGCGCGAAGATCGCCGCCCTGCTGGATGAGCCCGGCGCTTTGGCGCAGTTGCGTGGCCGTGGCCGGGCGGTGGAGCCCTTGGCCCCGGCGCCGGTGCTGGCGACCCGGCCCGCGAAGATCAAAGAAGTGATCACGCAGCAGGACTGGAAAGCGTACTGCGATGCCTTCGCATAGCCCGGGCATGAAGAGAAGCGAGTCCGTCGACAGGAAAACGCAAAGTACCCCGACGTCCCGGCTCTTGCCCGGAGGAGGTCGGCCATGAAGAAGCAGACCATTGTGTGGACCGCATGCCCGAACGGTATGGTGGTCGACCCCGCGGCGGGGCCGGCGAGGCTGCGGCTGTCGGTGCACGTGTCCCCGCGGCTGGAGACCGACGAGGGCCTTCCCACTCCACGCCTGAGCCAGTTCCCGGATATGCTGGACTGGCCCGCGCGGCTTGCTGATGCCACGTTTCAGGTGCAGTTCGGAAGCCAGCCCGCCGTCGATGCTCAGCGGGTCATACCGGAGAATGCCGACGCCGCCTCTGAGTTGTGGGGGAGCATTTTCAGCGCGAACACGTACATCACCCCCCACAAGTTCCCCGAGGTCGACAGGACCGTCATCCATTCGTACCCGGTGAAGAACGTGGTGGCCCACATCAAGGCCGCGTATCTGGGGCTTGCGGTGAACCCAACAGAGACACCGCCGGAGATTACACCTGCGCCGGGTGAATTGGAGGCCGCTCCGGCTCGGCCCATGCTGAATCTGTTCCAGCAGGTTGCGCCGCCTGCCCCGCAGCAGACCGAGCTGAACCAGCGTCTTGGCGCACCTGCGCTACGGAATTCGGTGAAAGCTGTAGCCAACCCGGCACTCCAGGCGGTGGCCCCGGAGCAGACCCAGGTCCGCAAGCAGGCCCCACAGGTGGGTGCGGTCAGCGTTGGAGCCGGTGTGACACAGACGATGATGGATTTCTATCAGGTCAAGACCTTCCACGGCCTGGTCCGGGTACAGGACCGGGTGCGGCCGGAGCTGAAAGTACGGGCACCGGTGCTCATCCCCCAACTGGACTTCCACGGCATCGTCTCATCTCTCGGGGAGTTTCCGGCGGTCATGCGGCTGCTGGGGCTGGTCATCGATCTGGAAATACCCTTCCCGTCGGTGCCCGCGAACCCGCAGTGGGTGAAGGTGTTGCCGTCGTGGACATCGTCGATGGCCACGACGGCCGATGTTACCCCGAGAACGCGTTGCCAGGTGACGGGCAACAGCTTCGTGGCCCTGTCCGGCCCGAACGGGGGAGACCTGCAGAACGGGTTCCTGAAACTGGGCGACGAAGACCGTTTCGAGGTGGGGCAGATAGACGTGGACGGCGCCGCGATGAAAACCATCGATGCCGCGCAAGCTGTGAGAAGCGGCAACACCGCAAGCAGTACGGAACTGGCGGTGTCCACCGTGAGGTCGGCGGGACTCTGGGTGGCCCGCGTCAATGAGGCGCACCATCTGGCGACGGTTGTCTTCCCGCGTGCCGTTGCCCTGGACGCCGCGGCCCGGCAGGTTCAGTCTGCTCAGCTCCTGCGCGGGAGACCTGCCGCTGTCGGCGGTCGTCAGGCAATTCGCCTTCCTGGGCAGCAGACGGAGCCTGAAATCGACCTGTATGCCGAAGACCTGGTGCGCGGATACCGCGTGGATGTGCTGGACGAGGCCGACGGCAAGTGGCGTTCCCTCTGCGAGCGGATAGGGAAGTACAGCTTCGTCAATGCTGCAAGGGAGTTTGAGTTCGCAGACGAGGGTTGGGTGTCCGCAGCGGCGACGGCATCCACCGAAGAGGGCGACGATGACCTATACGTCCACGAGATCCTGTTCCGGTGGGAGGGCTGGAGCCTGTGCGCATCCAGGCCGGGCAAGCCACTGCCGCAGGAAGGCGTGCCCGAGGTTGGGCCGCAGGGATATGGCCTTGACACGAAGTTCGCGCCCAAGCCAGGGTCGCTGCCCAGGCTCCGCTACGGTCACAGCTATCGCCTGCGCGCGCGGACTGTGGATCTGGCGGGGAACGGTTTACCGCTGAGCGCGATCGACGGCCAGGTGGACAGCGATCCCTTCCGATACCTGCGTCACGAACCTGTGCCCGCGCCGATGGTGCTGCCGAGGACCGCACTCGACGGGTCGCCCGGGGAATCTTTGGAGCGCGTAGTCATCCGCAGCTTCAACGACACTCCTGCCAAGGATAATGTGGCAACGGATGCAACCAGCGAGCGGCATGTGATCGCGCCACGAACCAGCGAGCAGATGGCAGAGACCCATGGGATGTTCGACGGACCATCGGGAATGCGCGGCGACGCCCAGACGTATGACCTGATCGCCAATCGTGACGCTGCATTGCCACAGTTCGCGGAGATGGACACGGTGCCGCTGCCATATCTTCCCGATCCCATCGCCGCAGGTGTTCTGGTCCGCTTCACGAGGCTCCGGGCGAGCGGCGACGAAGCCCGAGCAGTGCGCGTTCCATTTGCCGGTAACTGGCCGGATCTCATGAGCTTTCGCATCATCGCTGTCGAACGGACTGCCTCCACATCAGAGCCGCAGTTCGATGCGGCCCGGCGTATGCTCATCGTGCCGTTGGAGAAAGCCGAGGTCGCGGAGGTCTGGCTCAGCTCTTACCTGCCGCCGGAGCGTGTCGAAGATATGGCCGGGTGGAGTTGGGCGGTTGAGGCCACCGTGCGACCTGTCCAGCGCGCAGGCCTGCAGGGAACCCAACTGCGGGTACTGCAGCGGGACATGGTGAATCTGGACAAGCTTCGCGTCGCAGCACCGCAGATCAGTCTCACAGCCACCGATCTGCAGCGGATCGAGAAACTGAACCTGCGCACGGTGCAGGGGCGCAACTGGATGGTGACGCCCTCGCGGAAACTGACACTGGTGCACGCGGTGCAGCAACCGCTGGTGACCCCATCTTTCGACAGGCTTACGGCCAGTCGGGGCTTCGGCGACACCTTCGCGCGCCTGAGTGGCCGGGTCCCGGTGGACGGGTACAGTACAGTGAAGGTCGATATCGAGGCTGCCTGGGACGAACCGCTGGACAAGATCGGGGAACCGGAGCCCAAGGTTATCCAGGGCAGCGCCCACGTTTTCGAAGTGCCCGTGGAGCCGGAAGACACCACCGCAAACCTCGCGGAGCCCCTCAAACTCGCGCAGTTGCAGGCGCAGCCGAACCCGCGACTCCGGGCACCGCGCGTTGTGGAGCCGGCCGTGGTTGTCGGGCCGCAGGTGGCTCTTGCGACTCAGGGGCGGCGGCACGAGTTCGGCGATACGAAGTACCGGCGTGTGCGGTACACGGCGGTGTCAACGTCGAGGTTCCGGGAGTATCTGCCCTTCAGCGACGAGGACATCGCGTCCGGAGCCACGCCGATCACGCGCCGGTCGGATCCGTTGGAGCTGGACATCCTGAGCTCCGCGCGGCCGGCGTCGCCCAAAGTGCTCTATGTAGTCCCCACCTTCGGGTGGGAGCGATACGAGCGCGCGGACCAGAAGGTGAGCACGCGCAAAGGTGGCGGACTGCGCGTTTACCTCGAACGCCCCTGGTTTAGCTCAGGGGACGGCGAGCTGCTGGGCGTGGTGTTGGAACAGCCGCGGCCGGACAACCTCCTCGCAGTTGCGGTTCCGGCGTGGTCGATGGGTGTCGGCCCGTATGTCAGCCAGTGGGGCCAGGACCCGATCTTCGAAACCCAGGGACCGACGCAAATGCTGAGGACCGCGGACTTCCCGGCCGCAGTGGCAACCGAGGAGAACCTGACGCTGGACGAACTGCCAAATGCGAGGGTGGCCGTGGCCGGGCATAAAGTCGGGTACGACCCGGCACGTCAGCTCTGGTACTGCGACATCGAAATCAGCCAGGGACCAATGTACTTCCCCTTCGTGCGGCTGGCCCTGGCGCGCTACCAGCCGAAGTCGGTGCAGACGGCAGGTGCGGACGTGAAACTCTCCAGGGTTGTGCGAGCGGACTTCGCTCAGATCCTGCCGGACCGGGCCACGACGCTTTCCGCCTCGACAGACCGCAAGTCACTCACCGTCACGGTGAGCGGTTCGAGCCGCAACAGGTCGGAGGCCGGCGGCAATCAAGTTGAGGTCAGCCTCGAGTCGCGCAGACCCGGGACGCAAGGCGATCTTGGCTGGGTGCCGGTCAATCAGGGCACGGTGGCACTCACTGCCTTGCGCGCGGCGAACGGAAGCGCGTGGCGGGGCGAGGTGAGACTGCCCGAAGAGGAGGGTACTTACCGCCTGGTGGTCCGTGAGTACGAGGTCTTCAGAGCCGACGAGGGCTTGAGGATCCGCAGGCTTGCGCTGGAGGGCCGTGTGACTGAGCCGGAGAAAGTCGGACCACCGGTGGATCGGCGTTTGGTGTACGCGGATGTCATCGAACTGTAGACTCACCAGAAAGAGGGCCTCGGGCGGCCCGAAGCCAACTGCCCGGTAAGAGGTGATCGGCAATGCTCAGGATCGACAGCCCCTTCCACGGGGCAGTGCTCAACACAAACCACGGAAGGATCGAGCATGGCGCGCTGCGCATCAGTGTCACCGGGGAGTGTCCCCCCTACGGGAAGGTGACGGTGAATGGTCAGCCGGCACGCATTGCGGGTTCCAGATTCGAGGCCGACGTGTCTCTGACGGAGCGCGAGACGGACATCACTGCCGCGTACGAGGGGAGTCTCGGCAAGCAGAAGCACACGGTGCGTGTGGTGTGGGATAAGCATTCCTTCCCGCGCTACCGCTTCTCCATCGACGATAACAGCTTTTGGCTGCGGGACGTGGCACAGAAGCAGTATGACTCACTGTTCGATTGCTTCTACCTGGGTATCCTGCGCGACCTGAATCGAGAGTATGGCGCGAAGTTCACGGTCAACATCTACTTCGAGACTCAGGAGGAGTTCGGGGAGGACCAGTTCTTCATCAGCGACTTCCCCGACCGCTACCGGGGCGAATTCGAGGCGAGTGCGGACTGGCTGGGCCTTGCCTTTCACGCCTATGCAAACAGGCCCGACCGGCCCTATCAGTACGCTCCCCCCGAAAAGCTCATGGGAGACATGGCGATGGTGGAAGAGCAGATTGTGCGCTTCGCTGGGCCCCAGTCGCTCATCCCACCGACTGTCATCCATTGGGGGATGGTGCTTCCAGAAGCGATCAAACCGCTATACGACCACGGGGTGCGGGTACTGTCCGGATTCGCTCAGCCGGGAAGCACCGGGTTCGATGTGCATTACTGGCTGGATGACGCCCGGGCTGAGTATCTGTGGCGGAATGATGCGCTGAAGGATTTCGACACAGGGATGGTATACTCGCGGGTGGACATTGTCTGCAACAACTGCCCGGTGGAGCAGGTGGACGCCACATTGCAGCCGCTCACCGAAACCCCGGGCAACCGGGAAATCATGGACCTGTTCACGCATGAGCAGTACTTCTGGCCCTTCTACGTCCGATATGTCCCGGACCACGCGCAGCGGCTGGACACGGCGATCCGATGGGTCACGGAGCGCGGCTACAAGCCGGTGTGGTTCCACGAAGGGTTCATGGGTGCGCCGGAGTGAGAAACGGCCTGTAGTCAGGCAGACGCGAAAGGGCCCGTCCGGAAGGCGTGCGCCTTCGCCGGACGGGCCCTGCCGTTCCCGCTATTTGCCGAGACTTCAACGGCCCGAACGGCGGCTCGCGGAGGACTTCCGTGAGCTGTACTGCATGCGCCGGTCGTTGCGGGAGCTGTACGATGTCGGCGTGGGCTGCGTTCGCCCAGCACCCGATGACTTGCCCGCGCGGAGGGTTGGGTTCCCGTAGTCGAACCCCTCCACCTTGCGGACCTCGATGGGTTCTCCCAGAGCGCGCTCGATGTCACGGATCGTCGATCGGTCGTCTGCGGTGACCAGCGTCAGGGCATCGCCGCTGCGTTCGGCACGTCCCGTGCGGCCAACCCGGTGAATGTAAGCGTCGGGCGTATCCGGCACGTCGTAGTTAATCACGTGCGAGACGCGCTCGATGTCCAGCCCCCGGGCGGCCATGTCGGTGGCAGCGAGAAGCTGGAACTTGCCCGACCGGAAGCCATCCAGGGTGCGCTGGCGCTGGTTCTGTGACTTATTGGAGTGCAGGGCTTCGGCGCGGAACCCTGCGCGGCCAAGTTGCGCGGCGACACGGTCGGCGCGGTGCTTCGTCCGGGTGAAGATCAGAACCGACTCGATGTCGCTGTGTCGCAGCAGCTGGATAAGAAGGTCAGTCTTGCACTCATTCGCAACCGGGCAGAGAGTATGGGTGATGGTGCAGGCCGGCGCGGCAATCCCGATCTCCACGCGTGCGGGGTTGTGCAATACCTCTGATGCCAGCTGGTTGAGTTCGGGCGCGAAGGTCGCGGAAAAGAAGAGAGTCTGCCGGTCGCGCGGAATGCGTTCCACGATCTGGCGGACCTGGGGCATGAAGCCCATGTCCAGCATGCGGTCGGCCTCATCCAGCACGAGCGTTTCCACCTCGCGCAGGTCGGCATTGCCGCGCTGCAGGTGGTCGATGAGCCTGCCGGGGCAGGCGACGATGATGTCCACGCCCTTGCGGAGTGCGCGCTCTTGCGGGGCCATTGCGACGCCCCCGTACACCGTTGCTGAACGGATCCAGGTGAACTGACCCAGTTGCCGAATTGCCGCGTGTATCTGCTCCGCCAGCTCCCGCGTGGGGGTGATAATGATCGCGCGTACGCGGCCGCGTTTGCTCTTGCTCTGCAGGAGCGACTGGAGGATCGGGAGCACGAAGGCGGCGGTCTTGCCGGTGCCTGTCTGTGCGGTGCAGACGAGATCGCGCCCCTCGAGACCCGCCGGAATTGCGGCCTCCTGAACGGGTGTTGTCTCGGTGTAACCTGCCGCGTCAACTGCCCGCAGC